>NZ_NFIL01000061.1:0-9719 GCF_002161755.1 Flavonifractor sp. An4
GGTTTCGGGTGCGGTTTGGGTGGTCTGCTCTGGGGTGGGGGTACTGCTCTCCATGGACTGGGAGACTTCGGGGGTGCTGGTTTCCTGGCTCTTATCAGCGGCGTTTTCATTGGAACCACCACAGGCTGTCATGGATAAAATCAGTGCCAGGGACATACCATATATGATCGCCTTTTTCATTACGGTTTCCTCCCGTGCCGTCACAGTGACGGCTTTTTTATTGACTCTCAACAGCTTCCACCCAAGGGGGACAGAGCCAGCCTGTCTCCCCTTGAGCTTCTGCCGCCGAGACAAAAAGAGCGCACACAGGTATAAAGATACCCATGCACGCACAAAAGTTCTTTGCTATGTGCTTTACACAACTCGTATAACGCACCTTGCTAATTCAACAAGATTGCATTATACTGTGGATGTGGTACTGCTGACGCAGTTGTGCATGGTGCCGTAATCACCTGTACAGGGGATAGAGGGTTGCCGCCCTCTATCCCTGCCGCACTATTTTTTTGCCTCGTAACCTCATTCTAAACCATGCGGATATAAAATGCAAGTAGGGCAATCGATCTTAAAAGTAAATGTCCATTTTTATACTTCAAGTCGATCCATACATATATCCACCATGGATGAGGTGCTATTGTGTATATCTATTAAGCACTTTTTGAGGCAGGGAAATTTTTCATCCAAGCAGTTGTTGAGTGAAGATGTCCTGGGGAAGTATAGTATGTTTTGCGTTTCCGAAAATGTTGAGGTTCCCTCTTTATGCCTATTTTCTTTGGAGAAACTGTCATTCCATCTAAAAAATCCATGCCTATTTCTGCTTCTATTATTGACGAGCAGGAAAAATTAGTTGTCTTACCGGACAAACCCAACATTTCTCACCAGCATTTTAGGACTTCACTGGTTTTATCTACGCTCTCCCAACCATTTCATAAGAGTCGTTCACCGTATTATACTTAGTTTCACCTCCCTAATAGTAAGTCTTTGCCTTTTGGCGAAACAGGTCGATTTCTTTCTGCCCCACTTACGGCGCTCCATCTTTACCTAATCAGGGTATCGTGTGCCGTTAATTAAAGTCGTTGCTTGCTATGAAGCTAAAAATTAGCGTTCACTGTTCTACACGATACCTAATGTCTCGTTTATCTCGAATTTTTGGTAAATTTGGTAATCAAGTCGAAACCGCCCCACTGTCTCCCGCATTTATTCGACCATGTAGCCGTGACTGTATCACCTTTTTTTCACAAGTCAAAAGTGAAATTGCCCTTATTTGCCCTTATTCATCTCACACCCAATATTATTAAAAAATGCTGGGAGCAGCAGAGTATCCCCATTTTTTGCACACTGCTTGGCCCTGCCGCTCCAAAGGACCCCTTACATCTTTTCCTCACCCTCTGGGGCTTGTTTCACCCCCTTTTCCTCCTCTGCATACCACATACCCCCCAGCACTCCAAAAGTCCTCTCCAGTACCCCCGGAACCCCCAGGATCGCCACCACTCCCAGGGTGGTCATGGCAATCAGTACACAACCTCCAATCACCAGCTCTGCAATATGGCACATACTGTCTCACCTCCCTTTTAACCTGAGCGGGCCACCCTTACCGGGTGACCCGCTTACTGTTTCCTTATTTTTTCACTGTCTTGCCCTGGGGCATTTCCTCCCATTCCCAGGCACACTTGATGGTGTCACCGTTCAGCACCACACCATTCACAGCTCCCAGGTCAAGCAGCGCCTTGATCTTGTCGGCGCAGAAGGTCTGACGGCCAAAACGGGAGGAAATTACCTTGTAGTTCTCACCGTCCCGGCGGTACACCGTGTACATCAAATTTGCCACCGCTGCCGGGTCGGTGCTGGTCAGCGTCCCCACGCCCGTCTTGACCATGATGGCCCGGAACCCCTTGGCCTCGTCCAGCTTCAAGGCCCCGCTACCGTCCAGCACCATCCCCAGCACCTCACCGGACTTGACCGCCTCACTCAGCTGCTTGGCGGTCATACCCAGAACCTCACCGCCATTCACACCGGGGTTAAAGACCTCATACCCAGTCACTCTCTGCCCCAGGTCAACCCGGTTAATGATGAACTTCTTATCCATAGTACACACTCCTTAAATTAGTTATCGGTCAAGCTCTATCTCTCAACCACAACCAAACTATAACGCTGACACAGCCCTCTTGACTGCTGACGAAATAGCCGGAGATTTTAGATTTTGATTGGTGAGTATGCTGCTGGAGTTATATGTCAATTTGGTAACATTCATAAGGGCATAAAAATAGTGGAGCAAGTTTGACCTTACTCCACAGACTAGTACTGTATGTGATTTGGATATAGAGGTGATGTGAAAGTGATTGTTATTTAATTCTATTGATATTTTATTTGAGGTGAAACGGTTTATCTAGCTCTCAGAGGTTAAGTGGATTTGAGCGTGTTTTTCCCTTAGGTTTAAGAGAAAAACACGCTCAACGCAGTAGCCCCCGTCGGCCCGCATCATCTCGCGTTCCACTGAGTTTATTCCTTACCTACCTGTGCAACTGGCCCACACAGAGGAAAATATTTTCCGTGGCAAGTTCCCGTTCCAGCCATCCAACCCCGATAATTTATTAAGCGGTTATCGGTATCCGCCTCAGGGGATCTCAACCTATCAGTGGATGTAGGCTTTTGAGATACCCGTGGATTTTATGCGTCGGCTCCACACACCTGCTTATCTTGTTTTGTGTTGGTAAGCGCATACCCAACAAAAATATTTAATTTTATGCCCTTATAAACCTTTATGTTCATTTTTTAGCCTCCAATATTTCTTTTTTGTGCTTCTATCACAACTATATGCGCTCTTTTATTAACCAGATGAATAAGCCCACAATGATAAAAGCAGTATTGTGCTATAAAGCACAATACTGCTTTCAATCAGGCACAATATTCTATTTAGACAGGCCCTGTAACTTGGTAACTCAGTAACTTGTGTGAGGTTACTATTACTGTAAACAGAATACTACACTTGCCATTCAAAGTCAATCGAAATTCTTCCAGATGATTTCTGTACGATAATTGTCAGCCTTACCTCCCACGCTTGTCTTGGTGTCAATCTCGTATTTCTTCCATTGGGGCGCTTGGAGATATGCGTTGTATAGTGGAACATCATAGTTACTGATTACAATTTTTGCCTTCGCGTTACAAATGGTTTTGAGCAGCAATTCATGGTTTGCGTAATCGGAGGAGAGTTTATATACACTCCCCAAATTCTTTTGCTCATCTTCCGGATCCAGGTAGGAAGGATCCAGGTAAAAGCAAGCGGTTTTGTCATTTAAGTAACTACATTCCATCAGATACATCAATGCACCTGACTGGCTGACCTGTACGCCATTCATACGTTCTGCCACATCATAAAGTCTGCTGATTTGTGCATGGTATTGTTCATTGGTTTTGAATTTCTGAGGGCTGAATGCAGTCCCCATTCCGTCACGGCTCATGGTATAAACGATCCATGTTGCAACCGCTAAACTAATATCATCCGAAAAACTGGATTCATGATTGTTAAGCGTGTGGGAGTAGGCAGACTGATAGATCTGCTGTCTGAATTGCTGCTCTATCCGCTTTGCGTCAATCCGGTTTGGCTTCCCATGCTGAATCGCTTGTATTCTGTTTTCCAATGCAGCTTTCTGGGCAAGCTTTTCAGGTTCTGCCTCGGCTGATAACTTTTTCACCTGGGCCGACAGTCTTTGAATATAAGTATGGACAGCCTCAGGCGCAAGCTCATCGCTTTGCTCCCGTAGTACATCCGCATAGATGGGGCGGAGTAGTGTCAAAAAATCCTCAGTCTCCTTCTGAAACTGGGTAAGCTGGGCAACTTCTGTTTCTGTCAGTGTCCCTCTCAACTTTAGCCGCTGGAGGGGTGACCAGTCCATTTGTACCGTACATTTGTTTATGCTTTGTCGAAGCAACCGGAAGTTTTCAACCATATCCGTAGCTGTATATTTCTTGCCTAGCAGGCTCAGATATTGTTTGAACTGGCGTTTTAACTCGGAAAAATAGTCGTCCTCTTCCTCGTTTCTGAGCTTCACAGCGGCATAGAAAGTCTCGGGGGTACAGTCGGTATCATAAAGCCGGTAAATGACCTCCTGGGCTTTCTGAGGGTCGCCCATGCACCGCATAAAAGCACAGAGACCGGCGCTGGCGTCATTATAAATTTCAACAGGGTGCCTCGGCTTATTGAGCAGGACACGGGCACCGCCCCCAAAGGGCTCAATAAATACTTCTGTGTTGGCGTAGTCCAGCATATCACAGATGACAGGGGCCAGGGCCGCTTTCCCGCCGTAGTAAGGAAAGGCGCTCAGTGTCTGGTTTCTCATGCCTGTATTCCTTCTTGCTTGGCGCTATCAGCAATACCTGTCATTTTGTCTCTGTACAGGCAAACACACTTTTGCTTGCTCTTGTCAGCACCAACCGGGGCCACATAATCTAAGCTACCCCGGTTCACCAATGTAAATCCGCCTTGGTATAGGTATTCCAAAATCGCTTTCGGGGTTATATCTTGAAATTGGCCCCGTTGTATTTCCTCGTTAAAAAGTTTGACGGGAATGGGATAGATGTTGCAGCTGTTAGGCAAATGCCGGGGCTTTATGGTGATGGCCTCAATGTGGTTAACTTCAATCATATTTACCAGCAGCTCAAGGATATCCTGCAAGATGTTATCGTCAATGATACTGCCGTCATAACAGGGGAGGGGATGGAAGCTATAATAGTTTTCCCGAATACATTTTGCGATTTCGATACAATCAGATCGGGAGAGCATGACACCATATTTCTTAAATGCAGCCAGACCACCCTCAAGATCGGCTGGTTCCAGCTGTGTTGTCCCTAAAAGGGCAGGTTCAGCATTTCCCAAACGATACGCCGTGACTGAAACTTTTTCTTCGTTATTCCATCTATCCTTCAGTCGCTCGACTTCCAGCCGAAAGCTGTTGCCTTCTATTACGTGCTGTTCTGCCAGCTCTTTGTTATCTATGCTCCATACTGGTGCCGCCATGGTCATTTCCCCCTGTAACTATTTTTTCTGTCAAAATCATCACCGCTAGATTAGTTACACTTTATCACAGGTCAGAAACTTTGTCCACGGTTGTCAAATGAACTTAGAAAATGAGGAATTTCCCCGATTTTTGGCTCGTAGCCAGGAGCCAAATCCATAGCCAACGCTCCGAACTCCCCATCAAAAGCCAAGATTAGGCACGAAAAGACACGAGGTATTGGCTACAAAGCCAATACCTCACGACACTTAGCCAAGTAACAAGAAAAGCCCTGAACCCTTACGGGCTCAAGGCTTTCTCGTGTACTTTCCCAGTACTTTCATGGTGGAGATAAGCGGGATCGAACCGCTGACCTCTTGAATGCCATTCAAGCGCTCTCCCGGTTAGATCGGTTACATACCCCTCTAAATCGGGCCAATAGAGCGTTCAATACGCGGGACACCCCACCAAAAGCCGCAAAACCATCGGCGTTTTTCTTGAAATTCATTATAGCTGGGGCCAGACCGCATATCAATACTAAATTTGAAAACAAGCTCGATACCGCAATTCCCTTTTCGCATGGTATAATTTCCTTGTTCCATAGCGAAAGGGGGTGTTGAGTATGGAGAAAGAATATATAGCTGGTGAGCCGCAAAGATATGAGATCGGCAATCGCGTTTTTATCGTGGAGCCCCGTTATGATAAAAACGGTGAAAGTATGTCGGACATCCTGTTAAAGCTGATGATGGCCGATGTCGATGAAAAAATGTGGAACGAAGGCCACCGCGAAAAAATCTAATCTAAAATTAAATCCGAGTTGTCAAGCAAGGTATTTATTCTAAAACAATTTCATATTGAGCATTACGCCGCCCGAGTGAGACTATGGGCGGCGTTTTCATACACCACAACTTGAAAGGAGGAGTCCCTTATCTGCTGCCAGCCATCGGGCTGGCTTTTTTCATTTCAAGACAAAGGAGGTTTGACATTGGCAGACGATAAAAAGAATATCGGCCCCGAGGCAGAAACGACTGACACGGCCCCCGCGCAGGAGCAGCCTGCTCCCGGCAAGGCCGAGCCCGTTGTGGCAGATCCCGCCCCGGCTGAAAAGGCAGCTCCCGCAGAAAAGGCGGAGCCCACCGTCCCGGAGGCTCCCAGCCCTGCGGCTCCCGAGCCGCTCAAGCCCGACAAGGAGGCCAAGCAGACTGCCACCCCGGACAAGAGTGATCCTGCCCCTGCTCCCTCTGGCAAGGTGGTGGATTTCGCCGCCGCCCGTGAGGAGGCCGGAAAGGACAAGGCCCCGAAGGAAAAGGCTCCCAAGCAGAAAACCACGGAGTCGAAGGACAAAGCAGCGGCCAAGGCCAGCAAGGGCCGCCCGGCAAAGGCTGACAAGGCGGCCCCCGACAAGGCCAAGCCGCCCACGCGAGACAAAATGTCCCAAAGTAAGGCTGCCCCGGAAAATGCTGCACCCAATCCGCAGGAGGCTCCCGCCCCTGCCGCGCCGGAGCAGCCCGCCGCGCCCCGTGACGCTACCCGCGCAGAAAAAGAGGAAATTGTCTACCTCAATCTGTCCGAGCTGCGCCCGTTCAAAAACCATCCCTTTGGTGTCCGTGACGATGCCGAGATGCAGGGCCTTGTGGAGTCCGTCCGGGCAAGTGGTGTAAACCAGCCCGCGCTGGTGCGCCCCACCGAGGATGGCGGGTATGAGATCATCGCGGGCCACCGCCGCCAGAGGGCAAGCGAGCTGGCCGGGTTTGTGAATATGCCCTGTATTGTCCGTAACATGACCGATGACGAGGCCATCCTCGCTATGACGGATGACAACCTGCGCCACCGCGAAAAGATTTTGCCCACGGAAAAGGCACAGTCTTTGAAAATGCAGGTGGAGGCCATCAAGCACCAAGGCGCTCGTCCCGGTGAGGACGCACAGGAGGCGGGTAAACGCTCCACGCAGATCGTGGGTGATCGCAACGGCATGAACTACAAACAGGTACAGCGGTATATCCGCTTGACCGAGCTGGTGCCGGATTTGCAGAAAATGCTGGACGAAAAAAAGCTGGCATTTACCCCCGCCGTGGAGATTTCCTTTATCCGGCCCAAACATCAGAAGTATATCGCCGTGTCCATTGAGGGCCAGCAGTCCTCTCCGTCCCTATCCCAAGCCCAGCGGCTCCGCAAGCTGGATCAAGAGGGCAAGCTGAACGGCGATGTGATCGACGGCATTTTGATGGAAGAAAAGAAGGAGGTTGATAAGGTGATTATCAATAGCGCGGAACTGGAAAAGTATTTCGGCAAGGACAAGTCCCCCCGTCAGATGAAGGATCAGATCATGGCCCTGCTGGATGACTGGAAGGCCAAGCAGCCCCCCGAGCTGGGCAAGCCCGAAAAGAAAACGGATAAGAGCCTGTAACCTCGAGACAATTTGTCCCGAGGTTTTTTCATTGAATGGAGGTTTTAACAATGAAACGACCCCTCGCATATATCACCGCTGCGTGGTGCGGCAGCGATGCCGAAAACGCAAAACAGGCGGCGCAGTATTGCCGCAGCGTGTATGAGGCGGGCTTTTCGCCCATCTGCCCCACGCTGTTCCATCCCCTGTTCCTCAATGATGCCATTCCCGAGGAGCATAAAAGCGGGATCGACATGGCCCGTAATCTGCTCAAACGCTCTCATGTGCTGGTGGTGTGCGGCCATACCGTCACCGAGGCTATGAAGAACGATATTGCTGTTGCCCAGCGGCTGGGTATCACGGCAACCACGCTGGAGGGCATCTTGACGGTCAAGGGACAGGGCCGCCGCTGATATGGCGGCCCTGCTGGAAGCCTACATTACCAACCTCGGCAAATATGCCGAGGGGCAGCTTGTGGGCGAAACGCTGAAATTTCCCACCACGGCGGAGGAGGTACAGTCCCTCTTAAAGCGCATCGGCGTGGACGGCATACGGTATGAGGAGATTTTCATAACCAGCTTTGACGGCGATGTACTGGGGCTGCATGAGCACTTGGGCGAATATGAAAGCATTGACGAGCTCAACTATCTGGCCGCGCTGCTGTCGGAAATGGATCAGAGCGATATAGAAAAGTTTGAGGCGGTCATAGACGCTGGCGAATACACAGGTAGCGTAAAAGACTTAATCAACCTCACGCAAAATCTGGATTGCTTTGAGTTCTATTCCGGTGTCCGTAGTGACGAGGAGCTGGGCCGTATGTATGTGCTGGAGTTCGGCGGTGTGGAAGTCCCGGAACACCTCATTGATTATATCGACTATGAGGCATACGGGCGGGATGTGCGGATCAATGACGGCGGCCACTATGCCCCCGGTGGATATGTGGCCGACAACCGCAGCAGCTTTATAGAGCACTACACGGGCCGGGATGACATTCCCGACGAGCACCGCGTTTTCTCCATGCCCAAGCTGTCCATCCGGGAGCAGATGTCAGCTTTCAAGGAAATTATAGACCGTTCCTCGCTGGAGGGGGAACGGAAACGGCCCACGCTGGGCCATACGGAACGATAACCCCACCTTGGGACAACTTGTCCCGAGGTGAGAAAGGAGGCGGCATAGCTGATAGAAGAAGATATTTCCCGGCGTACTGTTGCAGTTTCCGTCCGGGCCAGTAAGCTGACGGCGCGGAGCCTTGCCTATGTGGTGGCCGCTGTGGGGCGCAAAATCGCCAAAGAACACCGCGCCCGGCAGATCCCTCACGGCAAACAGACGGTCAAGCAACTTATGCGGCATGGCGTGTCTACCAACAGTCTGGAGCTGTCCGGCGATACCAAAAGTTTTGACCGGGTGGCCCGGAAGTGGAATGTGGATTATGCCTTTTACAAGACAGGCCCGGACAAATACCTGTTGTTTTTCAAGGCGGGACAGGCTGATGCCATGACCGCCTGTTTCTCGGAGTATTCCAAAAAGGTGCTGAACAAGTCCAAGTCCAGGCGCATCCCCATCCGGGATCAGATCAAGCGGGCCGGAGATCAGCTCACCCGTGAAAAGCCCAAACAGCGGGAGCGTGTGAAGGAGGCGGCGCATGAAAACAGATAAGCTCCGAAAATTCCTCATTCCCAATATCCCGTATGTGTTCATCGGCTGGGCGTTCCTCAAATTGAGTACGGCCTATCGGCTGGCCGCTGGTGCGGGTTTCCTAACAAAAGTGATGGGGATCGGCCAGACTATTGTGACCCGCTACGACGTGACAGTTGAGGAAACATCCAACGGTACTGTGAAGGTGTCCAACAGCCGTCCTTCTGCCGGGTTGACAGTCACTGTAACATTGACTCCCGACGAGGGCTACAAGGCCGATGGTGTTACCGTTACCGATGCCAAGGGGAACGCCGTTGCCGTGACTGACAAGGGCGACAGCAAGTATACCTTTAGAATGCCCAGAAGCAATGTCACCGTGAAGGCCTCCTTCACTAAGGACGATACCCCCGTGGAGACCGGCCTGCCCTTCACTGATGTGAAGTCCGGCGACTGGTTCTATGAGGCTGTGAAGTACGTCTATGACAATAAGCTGATGGACGGCACCTCCACCACCACCTTTGCTCCTCTCATGAGCACCAACCGTGCCATGGTGGTCACCATGCTGTGGCGGCTGGAAGGCCAGCCCAAGGTTGATGCTACCCTGTCCTTCACCGACGTGGAGAGCGGCGTGTGGTACACCGACGCTGTGAACTGGGCTGCCTCCAAGGGCATCGTCAAGGGCTACAGCGACACCGTGTTTGCCCCCAACG
>NZ_NFIL01000062.1:0-9598 GCF_002161755.1 Flavonifractor sp. An4
GCCCACCCCCACCCCGGCCCAGACGGGCCAGGCCATGGAGGACGGGGAGTATCCCATCCAGTTCCGCTCCGACGCGGTGTATGGGTCTGTGACCTATGACTTCTACTACAGCGAGGACTTTTTCACTCATCCGGCCACAGAGTACGACCATGAGCTGGCCAAGACCACCCTGGGGCTGGTTATGGCGGGCTTCTCCACCACCTCCAGCGACAGATACTACACCACCGACGGGGATGTGGGCCGGGAGGACAATATCCGCCGGGCCTACGAGACTCTGGGCTTTGACGGGGCGGCCTTTTACAACTACGACGTGGCCCTGGACTGCACCGACCACAAAGTGGCCTTCTCCTTTGCCCGTAAGACTCTGGAGGAAAACGGACAGACCTATACCGTCATCCCGGTGATCATCCGGGGCGGCGGCTACGGCGCCGAGTGGGCCAGCAACTTCTATGTCAATGACGATTCGGCCCACGCCGGATTCCGCCGCGCGGCCGAGGGGGTGTACGATGCCCTGGAGGAGTATGTGGAGGAAGCAGAGGCCGGCGGCGCCCAGCTGGGTACCATCAAGCTGTGGATCGGCGGCTTCAGCCGGGGCGCGGCGGTGGCCAACCTGCTGGCGGCCAAGGTATGCAATGACTTCTCCCGGGTGGATGAGAGCAATGTGTACGCCTATACCTTCGCCACACCCCATGCAGTGACCGGAATGGAGAAGGGAGGGGTCAGCTGGGACTATAACAACAACTATACCGCCACGCTCATCCCCAAGCAGGAGTACGAGGAGAGCTGCATCCACAACATCATCTACAGCGGCGACGTGGTGCCCCGGGTGCCGCTGAACGACTGGGGCTACCAGCGAAACGGCAACGATTTGTTCCTGCCTGTGACCCGGCTCTCGTCTGAGGCTGGGGGTCTGGGCGCCGCCTATAAGGAGATCACCGGGCAGAACATCAACTTCAAGGAATTGGCGAATTCGGGCAGAATCCAGGATCTGGAGAATTCCCTGGCCTCTATCGCCAAGGACGCCGCTTACTACGAAAAGCACTATCAGGAAGCCATCATGGATATCTTCCAGTATCTCTACATGGTGCCCAACCGCTCGGTGGTCAGCGAGTCGAAGGATAACCTGGACGAGATTGCCCGGCAGATTGCTTCCCTGGACCACATCTCCGCCAGCCCTGAGGAAGTGGCCTCCAAATGGGATGCCGCCCAGGCCATCTCCGATGTGGTGTACCTGGCCAAGGAAATCCAGGTACCGGTGCCTCTGATTTTGATCGGCATGATCCATGGGCTGGGTCCCGATGTGCTGGGGATACTGTTCCAGTACGCTGTCGGGGTATTCCCGGACAACCTGTTGTCAGATGATTTTTCCGAAGTGGCCATGGGTCATCATCCGGAGGTCTATCTGGCATTGATGGAGTACTATGACTACCAGGACGAAAACGACTACTCCATGCGGCCTGTCACCCACACGGACGCCAACAGCTGGCTGGATTCGCTGATGCCCGACGTGGCCAGAGGCAGCTACTACAACAGCGCCGTCACCTGGGCGGTAAACAACGGCGTCACCACCGGCACCACAGCCACCACCTTCTCCCCTGACCGGGCCTGTACCCGGGCCGAGGTGGTCACCTTCCTGTGGCGGGCCTACGGATCTCCCATGGTGGAGGATGACGGCGTGCCCTTCCGGGATGTAAGCTCTGACGCCTTCTACTATGATGCGGTGCGCTGGGCGGTGGAGAGCGGCATTACCAGCGGCTCTTCGGCCACCACCTTCTCCCCCAATGCCGTGTGCACCCGGGCCCAGGTGGTTACCTTCCTGTGGCGGGCCCACGCAGACCAGCCCAAACTCTCCGGCAGTACCGTGTTCCGGGATGTGAAGAGCAGCGACTACTACTGGTATCCGGTGCGGTGGGCTGCGTCCAACGACGTCACCACCGGTACCTCCTCCACCACCTTCTCCCCCGACCTGCCCTGCACCCGGGCCCAGGTGGTCACCTTCCTCTACCGGGACCAGCGGCTGTAATAAAGCTTAAATGGCAAACAGAGGCCGGCTGCAAAGCAGCCGGCCTCTGTTGTGTATTTGCAAGGGTGTTACCGGGGGTTCTTGATGGCGGCCTGAGCAGCGGCCAGACGGGCGATGGGCACACGGAAGGGGGAGCAGGACACATAGTCCAGGCCCACCTTGTGGCAGAACTCCACAGAGGTGGGGTCGCCGCCGTGCTCGCCGCAGATGCCCATATGGATGTCGGGACGGGTCTGATGGCCCAGCTGGACGGCCATGGCCACCAGCTTGCCCACGCCGTTCTGATCCAGGTGGGCGAAGGGATCGGACTCGTAGATCTTCTTGTCGTAGTAGTAGCTCAGGAACTTACCGGCGTCGTCGCGGGAGAAGCCGAAGGTCATCTGAGTCAGGTCGTTGGTACCGAAGGAGAAGAACTGAGCCTCCTTGGCGATCTCGTCGGCGGTGAGGGCGGCACGGGGGATCTCGATCATGGTGCCAACCTCATACTTCATGTCGATACCGGCGGCGGCGATGATGGCGTCGGCGGTCTTGACCACCACGTCCTTGACGTACTTGAGCTCCTTGACCTCGCCCACCAGGGGGATCATGATCTCGGGCACCAGGGTCCAGTCGGGGTGCTTCTTCTGGACGTTGATGGCGGCGTTGATGACGGCGGTGGTCTGCATGGCGGCGATCTCGGGATAGGAGACGGCCAGGCGGCAGCCGCGGTGACCCATCATGGGGTTGAACTCATGCAGGGAGTCGATGACGTTGTGGAGCTTCTCCAGAGGGATGTTCATCTCCTTGGAAATCTCCACGATGTCCTCCTCCTTGGTGGGGAGGAACTCATGCAGCGGGGGATCCAGGAAGCGGATGACCACGGGATGGCCCTGCATGGCCTCATAGATGCCCTCGAAGTCGCCCTGCTGATAGGGCATGATCTTGGCCAGAGCCTTCTCACGGTCGGCCACGTTGTCGGAGACGATCATCTCACGGATGGCCTTGATGCGCTCGCCCTCGAAGAACATATGCTCGGTGCGGCACAGGCCGATGCCCTGCGCGCCGAAGGCGTAGCCCTGAGCGGCGTCACGGGGATTGTCGGCGTTGGTGTACACCTTCAGCTGACGATACTTGTCGGCCCAGCCCATCAGGCGGCCAAAGTAGCCGGAGCCGGGATCGGCGGGCACGGTGGCGATGGCCTCGCCGTAGATGTTGCCGGTGGAGCCGTCCAGGGAGATCCAGTCGCCCTCATGATAGTCCTTGCCGGCCAGAGTAAACTTCTTGCCCTCGTAGTCCACCACGATGTCGCCGCAGCCGGACACGCAGCAGGTGCCCATACCGCGGGCCACCACGGCGGCGTGGGAGGTCATGCCGCCCCGGACGGTGAGGATACCCTGGGAGACCTGCATACCCTCAATGTCCTCGGGGGAGGTCTCAAGACGGACCAGGATGACCTTCTCGCCACGGGCGTGCCACTCCTTGGAGTCCTCGGCGGTAAAGACCACGCGGCCGCAGGCGGCGCCGGGAGAGGCGGCCAGGCCCTTGCCCACTACCTGGGCCTTCTTCAGGGCCTCGGGGTCAAAGGTGGGGTGCAGCAGGGCGTCCAGCTGCTTGGGATCGACGCGGCACACGGCCTCCTTCTCGTCGATCATGCCCTCATCCACCAGATCCACAGCCACCTTCAGGGCGGCGGCGGCGGTGCGCTTGCCGTTGCGGGTCTGGAGCATATAGAGCTTGCCGTTCTCAATGGTAAACTCCATGTCCTGCATATCCTTGTAGTGCTGCTCCAGGCGGTTGGCGATGTCGGCGAACTGCTCGTAGACCGCGGGCATCTCCTCGTGGAGCTTGGAGATGGGAGAGGGGGTACGTACGCCGGCCACCACGTCCTCGCCCTGGGCGTTGATGAGGTACTCGCCGAAGAGGGCCTTCTCACCAGTGGCGGGGTTGCGGGTGAAGGCCACGCCGGTGCCGGAGTTGTCGCCGGAGTTGCCGAACACCATGGACTGCACGTTGACGGCGGTGCCCCAGTCGTAGGGGATCTCGTTCATGCGGCGGTACACATTGGCGCGGGGGTTGTCCCAGGAGCGGAACACGGCCTTGACGGCCTCCATCAGCTGGACCTTGGGATCCTGGGGGAAGTCCTCGCCCTTTTCCTTCTTATAGAACTCCTTGAAGAGAACCACCAGGTGCTTCATGTCGTCGGTGTCCAGCTCCACGTCCTGCTTGACGCCCTTCTTGGCCTTGACGTCGTCGATGATCTCCTCAAAACGCTTCTTGGACAGCTCCATGACCACGTCGGAGAACATCTGAATGAACCGGCGGTAGGAGTCATAGGCGAAACGGGGGTTATTGGTGAACTTGGCCAGGCCTTCCACCACCACGTCGTTGAGGCCCAGGTTGAGGATGGTGTCCATCATACCGGGCATGGAGGCCCGGGCGCCGGAGCGGACGGAGACCAGCAGGGGGTTCTCGGGATCGGCAAACTTCTTGCCGCAGATCTCCTCCATCTTGCCCAGGTACTCGTAGATCTGGGCCTGAATGTCCTCGTTGATCTGACGACCGTCATTATAGTACTGGGTGCAGGCCTCGGTGGTCACGGTAAAGCCCTGAGGCACCGGCATACCCAGATTGGTCATTTCGGCCAGATTGGCGCCCTTGCCTCCCAGCAGCTCACGCATAGAGCCGTTGCCTTCGGAGAACAAGTAGACGTACTTGTGAGAATTGCCCATTTTCACATTCCTCCTAAGTTTGCCCCGCCTGGGGCGGGACGGTTCACTAGGTCATATTATACCATTTTGACAAACAAATGCAAGGGTTGGGTGGTGTTATGTGCCAATTTTCACCAAACTAATGAGTATGAAAATAAATTTCAAAAGTTGGAGGGGGCGGCATGATCTGTCATGAAATTGTAACCCGATTGGGCTTGACAAAAGGAGGTTACAGTTGTACCCTAAAGCTGAAAGGTACAACTGTAACCGGAAGGAGGAGACGCCATGGGTGCCGCGGAAGAGAAGATCACCGAGGCGGAGCTGGAGGTGATGGAGGTGCTGTGGGACGCCGGGGAACCGGTGACACTGAGCCAGATCAGGGAGGCCCTGGCAGACAGAAACGGGGAGACGGTCAAGACCCTGCTGCGGCGGCTGTGCGCCAAGGGGGCGGCGGCCCAGGAGAAGCGGCAGGTCTACTATTACCGGCCTCTGGTGAGCCGGGAGGAGCTGGGCTGCTACCGCACCCGCAAGCTCATTGACAAGCTGTACGCCGGGTCGGCCCGGCAGATGGTGGCCGCCCTGGTGGAGCACGACCAGCTGTCCGGGGATGACATCGCGGAGTTAAAAGCCCTGCTGGACAGCCTGGACGGAGAAGGAGGGAGCTGACGTGACACCCTTTCTGTATACCCTGCTGAAGCTGAGCCTGCTGGGGTCGCTGCTCACCGGCCTGCTGCTGTTGGTTCGGCCCCTCATCAAGAGCAAGGCAGCGGTTTACTATCTGTGGCTGCTGGTGCTGGTGCGCCTGGTTTTACCGGTGGGGGTGACCCTTCCGCTGCCTGCCCTGCCGGAGCAGGGGACCTACCAGGCCCACACCCAGACGGAAGTTTCCCTCAGCGGTCAGACCGACCCGGTCCAAATCCAGGGTCAGACAGGGGAACCCACAGGCCCAGCCGCGCCTGAAGATCCCGGCGCACCGGAGCAGCCCGCCGCTCCGGCGGCAGACTGGAAGGGCGTGCTCACCGCCCCTGAACTATGGTTCGGTCTGTGGGCCGCAGGGGCAGGCCTGTGGCTGGGGCGGTATGTGTGGGGCTACCGGCGCTTTGCCGCCCTGGTGCGCGTCTCCGCCCGGCCTGCCGGGCAAGGAGCCCAAAATGTGCTGGCCGCCCTGGACCCGGGCGGGCGCACTGTGGTGCTGGAGTGTATCCATGTCCACACTCCCATGCTGCTGGGGGCGATCCATCCCGCCATTGTGCTGCCTGTGGGGGTGGAAAACGACCGGCTGGCGGATATCCTGTCTCACGAGCTGACCCATGCCCGGCGGCACGATCTGCTCTATAAATGGCTGGCGGCGGCGGTGACCAGCCTCCACTGGTTCAATCCCCTGATGGTGGTGGTGCGGCGGGAAATCTCCCGCTCCTGCGAGTTCTCCTGTGACGAGGCGGTGACCAGAACCATGGACGGCCCCGCCCGGAAGCACTACGGGGAGACTCTGCTGGTGCTGGCCGCCCGGCCCCCCAGAGGCATGGGGGTGCTGGCCACCACCCTGTGCGAGGAAAAGGCCCGGCTGAAAGAAAGGCTGGTGTCCATCATGAAAGGAAAGCGGCAGGGACCGGCCGCCCTGGCGGCTACCCTGGCTCTGACCATCGCTTTGACCGGCTGCGCCGCCATCAGCGGGGCGGCCCCCAGCCCCAGCTCCAGCCCGGAGCCCACCCCCGACCTGAGCGCACTGCTGGAGAACCCGGTGCTGTATGACCTGGACTATGACCTCCAGCTGGCCATTCCCAGCGATCTGGACGGCAAGCTGCTGGTGGAGCTGCCCGAGGAGGGAGAGGACTTCCTGGTATCCATAAATGCCAAACGAGACTACGAGCTGCCGGAGACCGGCTATGACATGGGATGGATCTGCGACCTGGTCCGGTGGGACCAGGTCCAGTATGAGCAATATCTCAGCTCCGATGGCAGCGGGGTAGAGCCCATTGCCCGCAAAGATGGGTACTATTATCTGTGGGTCAGACCCACCGATGTGCAGTTTATTTCTCCAGACGGTGAGTATGAGCAACAGGATGAGGAATATGCCCTCTGGGATGAACTCAACCGCCGCATCCCGGAAGAGGTAGCGGGGGACTTCCGTGCCCGCAACGGCCTGGAAGCTTACGACGACAGTATGTACTTCCACGACGGCTATGTGTGGGAGAGTGACCACCGCTACGTCTACTTCCGCACGGAAAACTGGGGCGAGTCCATTACCCTGCTCCTCTCCCAGCCCATCAAACAGGGGGAGGGCGGCATCTGGTGCGTGGAGGGCTGGGTGGACAACAACTACGGTACCCGCTATCTGGTGCTCCCCCGGGACACCGGCACCACGGCGGCGGACTACTATACCGCCCTCCAGCAACAGGTGGATGAAGGCCACCGACCCGGCCTGCTGGACCCCCTTTCCGCCGCCAAGGAATGGCTGAGCGAGCAGGGCTACAACGTGGGCGCCGGCTATGTGGAGCTGGTGGAGGGGGACCCGGCCTGGAATATCTACAGCCGGGAGATGGAACCCATCCTGGCCGGCAGCAGCCCCGCCCGGACCCTGACCTATGAAAACGGGCAGGAGACGGATGTGGAGACCTGCGGCGTCATCGACAGCAGCATCCAGCTGTGGGTGCGGGTGTGGGTGAAGGCCCAGGCCCCTGCCGCCCTCAACGGCAAGGCGGTGACCTGCACCGATCAAAACGGAGACAGTCTCATCTTCCTGGAGGAGGGCGGACTGGTGGGCATCGTCCGGGACGGGGAGACCAGCTGGTATGCCTATGCCTACGACTACGACGCCCCCAGCCCCTATGAGACCATGTACAGCGCCTGCCAGGACTGGCTGGCCATGAAAAATCCGCCGCCCTCCCACAATTACTCCCCGGAGGAGTATGACCGGGCCTATGAGACGGTGGTACAGAGCTTTGAGACCGGGATGGCGGGGTGTACCCTGGAAAGTTCGTACTATGATCCCCAGCAGTCCTATGAGGTGGCGGCGGACTATCTCCACACCGACGACCCGGAGCGGATCAACAATGTAATCGTCTTCTTTGTAAGCTTTACCACCGACGGCAATCAGCCGGTGCTGGACCCCAACACCACCTACACCGACTATCAGTTCATCCTCCAGCGGGAGGATAAGGACTCCCCCTGGGTAGTCATCGACGGAGGATATTGAGAAGAGAAACCAACAAGACAAAAAGATCCCCTGCCAGCTGGCAGGGGATCTTTTTGTCTTAATATTTGTTGACCATTCCCGAGATCAGGGGGGTGGGCACCAGCCACATGATGAGGAACACCAGCAGGTTGGAGGCCGACAGGGAGGCGTAGGCTCCCACAAAGGTGAGGTAGAAGGCCAGAATCAGGCCTACCACCGCCCCCAGGCTGGCCAGCACTGCCGAGGTGCGGACGGCCCGGCGGAGCCGGGCGGCGCCTACCACCGCCTCGGAGTAGGGCCCGATGCCCTCCCGGCAGAGGACGGCGGTGAGAATGTCGCTGTGGAGCTGGTCCTCGTCGGACAGCTCCATCCGCCGCTCCACAGAGGGGTATTCCATCCGGTCCACCGGCAGCTTGAACCGCTGGCGGAGCATGGCGGGGGTCAGGTTGAAGTCCCGGGTGGCCATCACCGGGGACACCCGGTTGCGGATCAGGCTGGTGAGAGCCGGGTCCACCGTGCCGTGGAGGGTGTAGTTGAGGGCGAAGATGCCTGCCAACTCCCCGTCGATGGCACAGAACACGGCGTTCTTCACATGAAGTCCCGGGGGCAGGGCGATCTCCATCAGCCGCATGAAGTCGGCGGAGCCCACCAGTACCTGTTCGTTGCGGATGACGCCGGACAGGCCGCCCTCATAACAGAAGAAGTTGGATACCCGGCGGTAAATGGCCCCCTGGGCCCGGAGCAGGTCGTGGAAGGGTTTGTCCAGGCCGCAGCCCGATTCCCGGATGAGGGTGGCGGTATCGGCCACCACCTTTTCCGCCGGGAAGTCGCCGAAGATCTTGATGCCGTTGAGGGAGACACAGCCCGGGGGGAACAGGTCGGAGTCGGTGACCAGAATGCCGCTGCCGCCGGTGGCGGTGACGCCGTCCCAACCGGCGATGGCGGCCCCCGATTTGCTCAGCCGCTGGCACAGGGTAAGCCAGGGCTGCCCGAAGCACAGGGCCCCCGACAGGGAGGCGGAGGCGGTGAGGGTGGCGGACAGGCACCACAGCAGCCGCTCCGGCGCGCCCCGGCCAATGGAGGCCACGATGCTCAGCAGCATACTGGCGATAAACAGCAGGGGGCAGATCCGCCGGAAAATGCGCTGGGCGCCGTCGCTGGCCTGCATCTGCCGGCCAAAGCCTACCGGATCGCCCGACCACTTGGCGTAGGTGTCCCGGCCGTTCCACTTGCCCTCATCCAGGGTGACCAGATAGGGGTGGGAGGCGGCCGCCGCCGTCTTACAGGCCAGCCGCAGACCCCGGCGCTTTCGGTAGGTGCCCCGCAGCAGCAGGGAAATGCCCAGCACAATGGCGGCACAGTAGGGCATCTGGCCCTCCCGGGGGTCCAGCTTGAACATGGTAAGGGCGTCGGCCAGGGTGGCGGCGGAGGCAAAGAGCAGCAGGGTGTCCATGCCGAACTCCAGCCGCAGCAGGCCGAACAGACCCCGGAAGAGGACATCCAGTCCCAGCAGCATGGCCAGCACCTGGACCCCGGCCAGAGCCAGCACCCGCAGCTCAGGCGTAAGGGCCTGGGGATGGGGAAAGACCTCCAGGGTCAGATAGAGGGCGGGCAGGAACAGCAGGAGGACCAGGGTGGCCCTCAGCCGCATCCCCTTGAGACCCTTGCCGTACCGTTTGGCCAGATCCGCCGGGGGCAGATCGGGGGCGGGAG
>NZ_NFIL01000063.1:0-9233 GCF_002161755.1 Flavonifractor sp. An4
CCCTATCTATTACCCCCCTATTATCCCCCCAAAAAAGAAAGAAAAAACTCTTGCGCATTTCGCGAGTTTTTGCGCAGAATCTGGGGGAAGAAAACGAGCCTTTGAGCAACCACAGAAAGGCGGTGGTGGTGTGGCGCTGACGGCAAAGCAAGCGGCTTTTGTGCAGGAGTACCTTGTGGACCTTAACGCCACACAGGCCGCCATAAGAGCAGGGTACAGCAAAAAGACGGCGGAAAAAATCGGGTCTGAAAACCTCAAAAAACCAGAGATTCAAGCCGCCATCAAGGAAGCCATGGACCGGCGGGAAAAGCGGTCGAACATTACCCAGGACTTTGTGCTTTCGGAGCTGTACAAGATCGCCACGCAGGGCGCGGACGACGGGCCGGAGAGCAGCCTAAAATACTCCAACAAACTCAAGGCGCTGGAGCTGCTGGGCAAGCACATGGCCATGTTTACCGAGCGGTCCGAGGTCACGGGCACCCTGTCCCTGACCATGGAGAGCTACCTGGAGGACCTGGACAAGCAGGGCGAAGGGCAGGCGTTTTGATGGTTCACGTCAGAGTCTGCCGGGAGTACATCGAAAAGTGCTTGAAGATCCGAAACAAGCAGGGCAATATAGTCCCGTTTAAAATGAACGGCCCACAGGGGCGTTTGTATGACCAAATCAAGGAACTGCGGGCGCAGGGAATCCCGGTGCGCATCATCGTGTTAAAGGCCCGTCAGATGGGGTTTTCGACCCTCATTGAGGCAATCATATTTTGGGCAGCAGCCACGGCGCGAAACGTGGCGGGGCTGGTCATGGCCCACCAGGACGACGCCACGTCAAACATCTTTGGCATGGCAAAGCGGTATTACGATTACCTGCCCGACCGCCTCAAGCCCATGCAGAGGGCCAGCAACGCCCGGGAGTTGCTCTTTGCATCACCTACCGGCAGCAAGGGCAAGCAGAGGGGCCTGGACAGCTCCATCCGGGTGTCCACGGCAGGCGGTCACGGCGTGGGCCGGTCGTTCACCATCAAAGTGGCCCACCTGTCGGAGTTCGCGTTCTGGCCTGGGGATAAGCGGGACACGCTGGCCGGTATCATGCAGGCAGTCCCCGACGAGCCGAACACGATGGTGTTTATCGAGAGCACGGCCAACGGATATGATGAGTTCAAAGATATATGGGACAACGCGGTAAGCGCCTGGGAGCGCGGAGAGCGTGACGGATGGTGTCCCTTCTTCGCTGCCTGGTGGCAGATGGAGGAATACCGGCGTCCTGTTCCGCCTGGATTCGTTCGGACGGCAGAGGAAGAGGAACTTGTAAGGCTCTACGACCTGGACGACGAGCAGTTAGCATGGCGGCGCTGGTGCATCAAGATCAACTGCGGCGGGGATCTGGACTTGTTCAGGCAGGAATACCCCGCCTGCCCCGATGAAGCCTTCATCGCTTCCGGTTCCTGCATCTTTGACCAGACGGCAATAGCCGCATGGCGGCAGGTTATCAAGACCCGGGCGGCAGTAACCGGAATGAGCCAAGTATACAGCGGGCGAACGGAAAACCGTGGCCGATTTGTCTATGAGTACGACGGCCTGACGGTCTCCGGGATCACCTGGGAGCCTTGCGCCGATGGTGAGATTACCATATACAAGCGCCCTGTGGAGGGCGTGCCCTACGTCATAGGCGCAGACACCGCCGGAGACAGCGGGACGGCCTGGTCCGACTTCTTCGCAGCCCATGTGCTGGACAACACCAGCGGCGAGCAAGTCGCCGTGCTGCATGGCAAGATGGACGAGGACGTATTTGCCCGTCAAATCTACTGCCTTGGGATGTACTAAAGGTATTATTCAGGTCAGCACGGACGGCCCGGGCCTGAGCCAAGTTTTCATCAGTACAGACCAGCGCCATGGCGGCGGCAGTCTGGTCAATGACCTTCTCTTTCATGGAACGCAGGCGCTCCTCGATCACCGGGAGCTGAACCACCTGAATCAGGTCGGTGCTGGCAAGCTGCTCACTCATAATTTTCGGCCTCCTCCGGTTCTGCAAACTTCCCAATGCAATCCGGGCAAATAGCCACGCCCGCATGGTAGAGCATATGGTCATGGGTGCCGCCGCAGCAGGCACAGAACGCCTCGCTCCGGCTCAGGATGATCTTGTCATTCGACACGCCGATATCAAGGCGGACGCCGGTATTCAGGTTCAGGGAGTCGCGGATTTCTTTGGGCAGCACAATGCGGCCCAGCGGGTCAATGGCTCTGCTCATTCCGGTATTTCTCATTCTTCTTCTTCCTCCTTCATGCAATCAGGGCAGATAGTTTCAGCCCCGTACAGTTCCGCACCGCACCGGCAGTACCCGGCGGGCGGATCTTCCTGCGGGTCCCGCAGGGGGTTGGCGTTAATCGCACTCAACAAACTCGCCGCCTTTCAGCGTGTACCATACTCCCGGCTTGATAGTCTTACCATCTACAACGGCGGCCTTTGCGGATAGGATGGGGTATGTCTCTCCGTCCCACTCGCCGCGCTCTACCAAGCAAATAGCGCATCCAAGAGCGCCCATAGCTTTACCTTCAATGCCGGAAGCGACAGCAATAGACGCCTTTCCGGTGGCAGAGGCCGCGCCATAGTCTCCGGTGGCAGAGGCCGCGCCCTGGTATCCGGTGGCAGAGGCCGCGCCATAGTCTCCGGTGGCAGAGGCCGCGCCATAGTCTCCGGTGGCAGAGGCCGCGCCATAGTCTCCGGTGGCAGAGGCCGCGCCCCTTGTTCCGGTGGCAGAGGCCGCGCCATAGTATCCGGTGGCACGCTCTCCTTCTCCCTGTGTGCAACGCTCTTTTGTGTACTCCACAGCGGCCTTCACAAGTCCGGCAATGTTAAGTTCTGCCCCGATCTTTATTTTGGTGGATGCAACTTTGGAGTCACCATCGTTCTTGCTTAGTTCTCCGCTCTGCTCCACCTCAAAAAACCGGCTTCCGGCAGGTGGGTAGTAATTGAACACGTCAAGCGGATATTCGAAGGCGTGGAAGCCACACTCACAGGCCACAGCCTTGTCGGTCTCGTACTCCTTGCCGACTTCATACTGGAAGCCGCGACATTTCATGTCTTTGTCCATTCCCTTATAGTTCATAAAAATTCCCCCAATTCCACGGCGGCCACCAGGGCCAGAACCAGGCCCCAAAACAGTGCCGCCGTTAATTTCAAACGGTCCATGACCGGATTACCACCGCAGCGGCCACGGCGGCAACGATGATGGCCGACAGTTTGATGTATTGAGTGCGCCAGTAGCGGCGCTCTTCTCTGGTCATGCTCTCAACTCCTTATCATTTCTTCCAGCCGCCAGACGGTCGCCAGCGGCATACGCACGGTGCTGTCAGCAGCCAGCAGGCGGGCCACGGTCTCCAGGCGGATTCCAAGGTCGGCGGCTATGGCCTTGTTGCTGAGGCTGTGGCGGTTCTTGTAGACCGCCAGCCGGTCGGCCATGGCCCGGGCCTGGTCGGCTCGCTTGGCCGCCTCACGCTGGGCGGGTGTAAGTGCTACTCGCGGCATGAATCGTGCCTCCCTTCCTCTGATCCTGAAATAAACAACCACCGAAGGTGCTTGCACGGACCGTGGCGGCCACGGAATACGCACCGGCGCTTGTGTATGTAGCGGTCATTCATGTACCGCCCATGAAGCGCACACCAGGCGGTGGCATTGTGCGGGCGGCGGGTCATGACGTACCACCCAGAAACCGCTGGACAAAATACTGCTGGCCCTTTCCGGTGACCTTTGGCGTTTTATTCACGCTGGTGTGGCCGTCGGCATGAGATACCACCGTTTCCTTGATTTCAAACAGTCCCAGATTCATGGACTTCTGGGTGGGCATATTAAAGTCGGTGCCGTTCCGGCGGATCAAAAAGCCGTTTTCCCTCAGCCAGCCGAAAAGGCGGTTTTGTCCGATATCAACGCCGTTCTGTTTGAGCAGCTTTGCCAGCTCGCCCACCAGGATGGAAGTCTTGGCCGTGCTCACCGCGTCGGCAAACAGAACTTTTGGCCTGTTGGCCTCGTTCTCTGTCTCCACCGCAAGCAGCTTCTCCGTCGCATCGGCCAGAGCACGCAGCGCAGAAGGGTAATCCTTGGGAAGCTGATACCCGCCGGTCTTTCGGATGGTGGGCAGAACCTCGGCAGTCACCCAGCGCTTAAACTTCTTTGCCCCGGGAAGCTTGCTGGACAGCACCAGAGAGTAAAGTCCGGATTCGTTGATGGTGGTCATTGACCGCCCCTGACCTGACCAGTCAAATCGACGGGTCAGCTTGTCCTCGTCGTCAACGTGCTTTCTCAGCGCCTGGTCAGTGTCGTTATACCCAAGCGCCTGGGCAACGTCCTTGCCCACAAACCAAGGTTCGCCGTCTACCTCGACGGCACGAACGGCCCCAAACTCGGGGTTGTTGAAAAGTTGAAGGTCATTCACTTTTTATCGCCCTCCTTCAGAAGCTCGTCCACCGTGCAGTGGTACAGACCGGCCAGTTTGACCAGAAGAGCGGCACGGGGACGGGTCTTTCCGGTCTCCCAAAACGAAACTGCGGACTGGTCAACGCCCATGTGCTCCGCTACTTCCCGCTGAGTAAGTCCGGCTTTTTCTCTTGCGCTCAGAAAGCTCATTTTGCACCTCCCTGTTTATCAGAAATATTAGTTTTGGTAATTGACAAAAATGGGACAAGGCTTTACTATGTAAGTGCCACCAATACATTTTTAAGCCAAGCGTCCGCCCCGCTCGGTTCTGCGGTTTTGCCTATGCCATTAGTTTATATCATTTCTATTAGTTTGTAAAGAGGAAAGTATTAGTTTTATTACTTTTGTTAGTTGCCACAAAAACAGGTAGGTGTATTTGTATGTTTTGGGAGAACTATTTGCTTTTGTGTGGGTCCGTGGGGAAGGCCCCAAATACTGTTGCGTCAGAAATTGGGATAAAATCCTCTGGAACCGTTACAGGCTGGAGCAATGGAGCGATACCAAGAAAAAGCGTTCTCTTTAAACTGTGCCAATACTTTGGCGTAACAGAGGAACAGCTTCTTTCTGATGAACTTTTGATGAAACCTGTCCCACCGGAACAGAGTACCCGCGGCATGACTTCGGAAGAGAGGGCGGCGCACTATCGGGGTCTGCGCGCGGAGGAGCAAAAAGAAAAGCCCGCCGACCAGGTGGCCGACGGGCTGACGGAAGAAGAGATCGAGTATTTGAAATGGTATCGGGAAAAAGCATCCGAAAGGGATAAGGCGCTCATCCGAATGATTGTAAAAGGAGATAAATAATATGTGGACTGACTATATAGTTCCTTTTATCATGTTTTTTGTTGGGATTTTTGTTTATTCAATCGGAGTAATGCAAATTATTTTGGTGCTTTCTTGCGCTATTCCTCTTACAAAGCGGATGGCGCAAATATATATTGTTGATACAAAAGGAGCATACAAACAATCTGCCATGACAATCGTCATATGGACTGTGGTAACAGCGGCTGTTGTCGCTGCTGTTCTGTATTTCTGCGGGAAACCCGCAAAAATCAGTTTTTTTATCGGAGCCGGGCTTTCTTTCCTAATTTCTCTCGGGAAATGGGGGATGAGCAAGTCGAATGTGGCGGACTATTTCCAGGCATATGCAAAGTTTTACCCGAAAAAAGCCCTGGATGACATATTTGGAACTCGATGAAGCTATTTTGCGCCTTTTTCTTTTACCTCCAGAAGCTTGCGCCTCTTGGCGGGGTCTCGCAGGGCGGAAACGATGTCCCGTTCCTCTTTTGTGATGTGAATGGTATTGACCTTCTTAGACGTCATGAAGCGCCCTCCCTTCGTGCCGGCGGAACCCGCCAAAATCTGTAATGCAGATTATATTAGAACAAAAGTTCTATTTCAATATGTAATATTTAACAAATTAGAAGCAGAATTTTTAGAATATGCCAAAATAAAAGACCGTACTATTGGACTTAATCAAAAAGGAGGAGCAAAAATGGACAAAATGGATTTTAATGCTGAAATTATGGGTATTTTAAACGATGTTTTGGCGCAGCAAGAAAGGATAATCAAGGCCGTTAAACTGTTAAGTGAAGAAATCGAAAAAATGAAAAGCGAAAATAAATAAAGGTGCTTTTTAATGGGGAAAAAATACAGGTCTGTACCAGTTGGAGTAATTGCGGGATCTCTTGCGCTTGTTTATGATTGGTGGGACTGGGAATTTACAATCGTCAATGTTATTCTTTCGATTGTTTCATTTATTGTAATTACAGCTGTAATTGCAAGAATAACGGAGGCTATTATTTCAAGTGTGGAGAAAGAAGAATCAATAAAACCGGTCATTGGTGTATCTTTTGGCATTGCTGTTTTCATCTTTGTTTTTGCTTTTCTTGTAAAAACAAAAATGTGAGGTGGAGCAAATGAAAAAGCTGACCAATCCAACACCGGTTAAACTTCCATCTGGCTCCTGGCGATGTCAAGTGATGGTAAACGGGCAGCGGGTAAGCGTGGTGGACGAGGACCCGGCGGTTGCCCACGCCAAGGCGCTGGCGTTGAAGGCCGGGTTGCTCCAGAAAGAAAAGCCGGTGCAGTCCATGACGGTGGGTGAGACCATAGACAGGTACATCGAGAGCAAGGACGGTGTGTTGTCTCCGGCTACAATCCGAGGGTACAAGAAAATCCGGAAAAATGACTTGCAGGAACTAATGGGCGTAAAACTCCCGGAGTTGCGGCAGGAACGCGTCCAGCGTGCAGTCAATCAGATGGCAAAAGAAAAGTCGCCCAAAAGCGTCCGAAATGCACACGGGCTGTTGAGCGCCGCGCTGTCGATGTATTATCCTGATTTTGTACTGAGGACAACCATGCCGCAAAAAACGCACCACGAAATCGAGATCCCGGATATGGATGAGATTTCTGCTCTGCTTCAAGCGTCAGCCGGAACAAAAATGGAAGTTCCGCTTTTGCTTGCCGTTTGGCTTGGCCTGCGGGAGTCTGAAATCCGGGGGCTCACCTGGGATTGCATTGAAGGTGACTATCTGCACGTCAAGCAGGCCATTGTGGACGGGGAAAATGGCCCTGTGCTGAAAGGCACAAAGACCTACTCGGGTGACCGTCGCATCCGGCTGCCGGAGCATATCAAAGAGGTGCTGGAAAAACAGCCAAAGACGGGGAGACACATTGTAACGCTCTCCGGACACGCTATGTACAATCGCCTTTCCAGAATGTCAGAAAAATTGGGCCTGCCGCACCGCCGTTTCCACGATTTGAGACATACGGCTGCATCTGTGGCTATGTCGCTGGGAGTGCCAAATACCTATACCCAGAAACGCATGGGCCACGCCACAGACCATATGCTCAAAACCGTGTATCTTCATACTATGAGATCCAAAGAGGACGAGTATGCAGATAAAATCGACAAGACGTACAATGACCTTTTGCACACGGATTTACACACGAAAAAAGATGGAGCATAGAGCCTCAATTGATATGCGGATTTTGAAGTGGGGTTCGACTCCCCCCGCCTCCACCAAAAGTAGCAAATCCGAACCCTGCACCGCTTGGTGCCGGGTTCGGATTTGTGCTTTTTTTGAATAATTTTGGGAAAGGCCAAACCCCAAAAGTCTATCTCATTTTTCTCTCTGGTGGAAGTTGCTGTGGCTTCGTGTTCTCTCTGCGTGGCTGGGTTTGAGTGTAACGGGAAACCGATTGGGATAGCTTGCCCGAACGACGGACCTTCTGCAAAATGCTATTTGGACCATCCCAAATGGCCGGTTGAAATTCCTTTGACAGCATTATATAATAATTAACATATAGTAAAACTGAAGAAGTTGTTTAGTCTCAATTTTTGAAAGATGATACTGCATTGCAACCTATTTACGGCGGTATCAAACGGCCTGGGGCGGGGGCACTTTATGGAATACATGACTGTGTACGATGCGGCGCAGAAATGGAACACATCTGAGAGCCTGGTGCAGAAATACTGCGCATCAGGGCGCATTGCGGGCGCAGAGAAGTTTGGGTCATCCTGGAGAATCCCAGTGGGAGCCGAAAAGCCCAAAGACCAACGCAGGGAACAGTCGGCTCCGGAAACGCAGGGAAAGAGAGGCCAGAGCCTTTCTTATCCGGGGCTTATGCCGCTGATGAACACCGCGTTTGAGCCGGGAAAATGCCTGGAATTCATTGACAGCATGGCGGACGGCCTGGAAAAACAGGTCGCACTTGCGGAGTATTACTATTTCAGCGGACAGCCGGAAAAAGCCATCGAACAAACCCAACTGCTTCTCCGCGAGTCGGATAGGAACATACAGCTTTCCGCCTGCCTGATCTATCTGTATGCCAATCTTTCTATGGGTGAGATACAGAGGGCCAGATATGCGCTGACAGCAGTGCAGGAAACGCTTGCCTCGGATACGGAAAAGCACCCGGAAAAGCGGGCGGGTCTGTCCTTTATTTCTTCTGCTGCGGCAGTGCTGCTGCACCTTCCTTTGCCCAAAGAACTGCCTCCCACGCAGGAGTTCCTTCCCAGGCTTCCAATGGGCATCCGGATGTTTGCGTTATATATCATCGCCCACGGTGTCTATCTGCAAAAGGACTACCAGAGAAGCCTGGGCATTATAGAGGCCACGCTGAGTATGCAGACGGAAGAATATCCGATCCCCAGCATTTATCTGCATTTGGCCGCAGTCATGGACTATATGAGTCTAAAACAGGTGGACAAGGCAAAGCGGCATCTGCTTGCGGCGTGGGAGCTTGCCAAACCGGACGATTTTATCCAGGGCTTTGGCGAACACCACGGCTTGTTGGGCGGGATGCTGGAAGCGGTGATCAAGCCGGAATATCCGGAGGACTTCAAGCGGATCATCGCCATCACCTACCGGTTTTCCGCGGGGTGGCGCAAGATCCATAATCCCGATACCGGGCATGATGTGGCGGACAATCTGACCACAACGGAGTTTGCTACATCCATGCTGGCTGCCCGCGGCTGGACGAATCAGGAGATCGCGGACCATATGCACATCTCTTTGAATACGGTAAAGTATCATATTACCAATGCCATGCAGAAACTCAGCGTCAAAAACAGACAGGAATTGAAAAAATATATGCTGTTATGAGAGAAAGGACCCGGCCATTTGGCCGGGTCCTTTTTTCGGTACCGGTGAATTATACTATCAAGCGCAACAATTTAGGGAAATAAAAAGAGTTCATATGGCCCCCAGTGGTAGAATGGAGTAACCACACAACCAAAACACCAGGAGGGGACTATATGAACTACC
>NZ_NFIL01000064.1:0-7647 GCF_002161755.1 Flavonifractor sp. An4
GTGTTCCTGCTCGTAGAAGATGTCCGGGCGGAAGCGGCGGAAATCTCCGTGTGTATCCCCTGTAATAAATATTTCCATAAGTAGTTGCTCCTTGTTTCCATTTTAGCACATGGTCTGCTGGATCTCTACATCACTGTATCGGAATTTGATTCGAATTGTTTCCGCGTCGACTACGGTTATCCGCTCAACCAGCTGCCGAACAATCCCGTCATCATACTGTTGGAAGCCACTGAGGTGTTCCTCCAGGTAAGCTGTTAACTCTGCCATACGTGAGTCCTCGCTGATCCTGTTGGCCGCTTCCGTCTTTACTGCATCGATCTGTGCCTGCAGGTGCTGCTTTTCTTCCAGCAGGGTCTTGAGCTGCTCCGTTATCGTTAGGTCATCCATATTGGCCAGAGCCTGATCCAACAGTGTATTCTGCCGTGCGGTCAGCACTTCCAGTTCGTGTTCCAAGTCCAACAGGTCGTCGCCATCTCCTCCTGGGACACATACCATTCGGAGCGTTTCTGCAAGTTCTTCCTGCAGGCCATTGCTTGCTTCGACTACCCGGTTGAGCGTCGTGAGAATAGCGGCATGCAGTTTGTACTCCTCTACGGAAGGCGACTCATGGCAGTATTTTTTCCCAAACTCCAGCCGGGAGACACACCGCCAGACGATCCGTTTGACGCCGTTCCTGGCCCAGGTACACCGCTTATAGGGGGAACCACACTCCCCACAGACCAGCCGCTCACTGAGCGCATACTTGGCGGAATACTTGCCCTGTTCTGTTTTTCCGCTTTTCTGCAGAATCTTTCGCTTGCTGGTCCGCCGTGCCATCTCCTCCTGTACCCGCTGGTAGATGTCCCGCGGGATGATAGCAGGGTGGTTGTCCTTGATGTAATACTGCGGCAACTCGCCGGTATTCTTCTTGACCTTCTTGCTGATGCAGTCTGTGGTGAAGGTCTTTTGCAGCAGGGCATCTCCCGCATACTTTTCATTGGTGAGGATGTTATGCACGATCTGATGGGACCATGCCTTGACACCCTTTGCGGTGGCGATCCCATTCTGGGTAAGTTCTCTCTGGATCTGGCCCTCACTGCATCCATCCAGGTACCGGCGGTAGATTCGCCGCACCACCTCGGCCTCCTCCGGCACGATCTCCGGCTTGCCGTCCGCTCCTCTTTGGTAGCCCAGCATGGATCTGTAGTGGAAGTTGACCTTTCCTTCTTTCATTGCCATACGGATGCCCAGCTGGATATTGGAGCTGAGGGATTCGCTCTCGGCCTGGGCAAAGCCGCTGAACAGGGTGATGAGGAACTCGCTGGATTCTGTGAGTGTGTTGATGTTCTCTTTTTCGAAGATGACCCCGATCCCCCTGGCCTTCAGCATCCGTACAGTCTCCAGGCAGTCCACTGTATTTCGTGCGAAACGGGAGAGGGATTTTGTCAGGATGAGGTCGATCCCGCCCCGCTTGCAGGCGGTGATCATCCGGTTGAATTCTTTTCGCTTCTTCATACTGGTCCCGGTGATCCCCTCGTCCGCGAAGATCCCGGCCAGTTCCCAATCCGGGGATTCCTCAATTTTCTGGGTGTAGTAGGCTTTCTGGGCGGTGTAGCTGTTGATCTGCTCCTCGCTGTCGGTGCTGACCCGGCAGTAAGCCGCCACCCGCTGCCTGCCATGGAGTCTCGTCTTGTTGCCTGCTACATTGGACCGTGATGCCGGAATACGGTGGACGGTGCGTTCCAGTGATGTCTGTTCCATTTTGCTGTCCTTTCTGTTCCTAATCAGAAGTGTACGGTGATTGCTTTATCTGTTCCGATTATGATATGGGAGACCGTTCGTTCGAAGCGCTCCCAGTCGATTTGGTCGGGCTGCGTTTGGCTTACAGCCGTATCCACACCATTATCACAGCAGGCATACCGGGCAGCTGCCCCTTGCAGGATGTGGGAGAGAGCCTCCTTACCGTCTCCTGGCTGTTCCAACGCCCGGTTAATGGCGTTGGCCAGGCGAATGGCCTCCGCAGAGGGCGCGTATGGCTTACATACGGGCGTTTCATGTACCGCAAGCTGCCGTGCCGTCTGCGCAAGCAGTTCCTCCTTCCCGACAACAAATGCGTTTCTGCAGGCAGAACATTTCAGATGGACGTTTCCGGTATGCCCGATTGGCCCTCCGGTTCGGAGCAGGCGAGTCTGACAGCATCCGCTTCGCAGCTTTTGCCATAAGCCATCCGATTCCGTCCGGCGTGGAAACTTCCCACTTGTCTTTTCAGAGATCTTTTCCTGCACTTGCTGGAAGGTATCTTGGTCAATAATGGGTGGATATCCATTTCCTCCGGCATAGCGAGAGTTTTCCAGCATTCGCTTGATTTTGTGCTTATTCCACAGCGGAGATTCCTGAGAGAAAGGGATGTTGTCCGCATTCATCCGGTCTGCTAGTGCCTGATAGGATAACCCGGCCAGATAGGTGGTAAATATATTTTGAACAGTGAGTCGTTCCTCCTCCTGGATGACCAGATCGCCGTGTATGATCTGGTAGCCATACAATATCTTCCGATTTGCCATTGCCTACGCCTCCAGTGTTTCTTGGAATTCAAATCCGCCATATAGTTGAAAGCGGATGGTGCTCTGGGTATCTACAACGATTCGTTCCACCAGCTTGGTGAACAGGATTTCGTCAAAGCTGGACAGAGTCTCTGGTCCGTTCCGGATAGTATCAATCGTCAGGCGAATTGCATCGACCTGCTCATCAATATCCTCATTGCAAAGCAGCTTTCGTCTCTCCCGTCGTAGTTCTGTCAGCTTGGCATTGAGTTCCGCCTGCTTTGCGGATAAGGCAGCCTTGTCCAGGAGACCTGCCGTGTGCAGCTTTGTGAGGTGGTAACTCTGCTCGGATGCCGTGGCGATAGCTGTGTTGACCGCCAGCATGGCCGGGTTGCCGCGGTGCAGGGCATCTGACAAAGTCTCCATTTGCCTCAGCACAGGTGACAGCACGATGCCGTCATGGGTGCGAAGCTTACGATACATCCGGAGGAATGCCGCATGGATGCTGTCCTCGCTGATCCGTCCGTTGGGGCAGTCGGCGGCTTTTCTGTCATGCTTGCGACATACCCAGGAGACGTATCCAGCTTTCGAAATTCTCCGCATGTACAGCGTCCCACACTGCCCACAGATGATCTTCCGAGCAAGCGGGGTCTGATCATGTGGAATCGACTGTCGCTCTGCCCGCCGTTTCAGCAGTTCCTGAACTTTTTGAAAGTCCTCATAGCTGATGATGGCAGGGTGGGTATGTTCTACATAATATTGGTCCGCTTCGCCATGGTTGTCTTTCCTGCGATATGGAAATGTGTTGGTTGTGTAGGTTTTCTGACAGAGGGCATCCCCAATGTATTTCTCATTTGTTAAGATCTTTCGAATGGTCTGCTGATGCCATTTTTGTCCACCATGAAGGGGGGCAGGCCCATTCTTACTTAACTCCCGGGCGATCCACTCGGAGCTATATCCTTTTAGATAGGCTGCAAAGATCCACTTTACGATCTCTGCCTGGTCCTCTACGATTGCAAGATTCTTACCATCAACGATTTGGTATCCAAATGGTGCGGAGCAGGTAATAAACTCCCCGCGCTCCATGCGGCGCTGATAGCTCATACGTTGGTTTTTGGAGATGGAGATGGATTCCTCCTGGGCTAGAGAAGCAGAAACGCTCACCATCAGTTCTGAGGTGAGCGTTCCAGTGTCGATATTCTCTTTTTCAAATTTCACGGTCACGCCCAGCGAGGAAAGCTCCCGCAGGGTGGCGAGACAGTCGCGGGTATTTCGGGCAAATCGGGAGATGGACTTGACCACGATCTTATCGATCTTGCCCTTCCGGCAGTCTGCCATCAGGCGGTTGAAGTCTTCCCGCTTATCCATCCGCATGCCGGTCAGGCCCTCATCTGCGTAGATGTCCACCAAATCCCAGCCATCGTGGGCGTTGATCGCCTGCGTATAGGCCCGGATCTGGGCGGCGTAGGAGTGAAGCTGGTCCGCAGAGTCGGAGCTGACCCGGCAATAGGCTGCTACCCGCAGGGTGTCTGGTCTCGCTGCCTTGGGTGGGATCACTTGTACTTCAGCCATTTCTCATTCGCCTCCTTCCATCTTTTTCGGCAACGAAACCATACCACACCCCTGCGGGAATAGCCAGCACTATTCCCAAACAGTTCCGGGTCGGTATCGTTCTGCGGACAGCCGTTTGGCTCTGGCCAGTTCTTCTTTGGTCAGCAGGCCGTCTGCAGCCATCCGTTCCCACAGGCCCACCGATAACAGGTAGCGCAGTTCGTTTCGAATCTCCATCACGCAGCCTCCTCAAAGTAGCTCTCATCCTTGACTCGCCGGATAAACCGTTCTACCGCATAGATGCTGCTAGTGATAGGCATTTCGGGCAGCGCGGATCGAACATCCCGGAAGTAACGGCTGCCCTTGGCGGCTCGTTCATCCAAAATGGCGATGGCACAGGTGTCAGTCTCCAAGCGGATGGCTCGTCCGAACCCTTGCTTGAGTCTAATCTGCATCTCCGGCACAGCCACGGCCCGGATGAACGTGCGGAGATCAGGATATGCCTCTCTCTTTTTTTCTTGCAAGGCGTCCGGATATTGGAACGGTAGTCGGGGGATGACCAGCAAAGAGACACAGTCTCCGGGAAAGTCAAAGCCCTCCCAGGCAGCACCGGTGGCAAACAGGACACTTCCAGGTGCCGCCTTGAACTGGGCCATGGTGTGCGGGGCGTTCCGCCCCATAGTGAATAGGGGGAACGGAAGAAGCTGTTGCTTCAAACGATCCTTCACAGCGGACACGGCTGCATAAGAAGTGAACAGTACCAACGCATGGCCGTGAACCGCAATCAGTAATGTACGGATCTCCTCGGCCAGCTTGGCAAAATAGTCCGCTTCGTGCTGCCTGGGCGGCATCGTAGGAAAATAAAGCAGGCAGTTTTTTCGGTAATCGAAGGGAGAGGGAGAAATAGATTCCTCCACCCGAGAGTTATCAGTGAGGCCAGCTTCCTCTTTGAAACGACAAAAGTCTTTACCTATGGCCAACGTTCCGGAAGTAAGGAGGACAGGCTGGGGCTGTGACCAGAGCGTTGCTTGGAGCTGGGCGGCCAGGTCGGAGATGGAGGCGCACAGCAATGTGCCGCCATCGTCATCCGCCGCAGTGTAGAATACCAGGTCAGAGCGTTCCTCCAAAAACAGATGGACTGCGGAGGATATCCGATCCAATTCCTTTCTGGCGGTTGGTGTCAGTACCCCGCCGAGCTGCCTCTGGATGGTAGCCAGGGTTCGGGCTGGTCCTATCATGTGTCGGACATAGTCCGAAAAAGGGCGGTTACCATCAGGGGGCAGAGACATGAGCTTCAAAAGCGCCGATGCCATATCAGCCAGGGATTCCGATGCCAGCAGATATCGTTCCGCCCGTAGGGTGCGGATCAGCGTGCGGATGTCCTTGGCTGCCAGGGTAATGCCAAACATCTGCCGGGCAGTCTCAGGCAGCTTGTGTGCTTCATCAATAATCAAAGCGCCGACGTCCGGCAGGATGGGGCGGTGACCGCTGCCACGATGAATGGCGTCTGCCAGCAGCAGATTGTGGTTACAGATCTGAAACAGATAGCGGTCAGAGTTGCAGGCTTCCATATAGCAGAGGTACCGGCAGCCATCCCGGCGGCAATCACACACGGAGGGGACACATACCCGGTTTCGATCATATTGGCTGAGATGGGGGGCTTGGTCTGTGTCCAAATGATCCCGCAGGGAGAGGAGGGCCTGGGCAGCCAGCGGATTTTTTCGCTCCAGGTCTACCTGCCGCAGGCGGCGCATCAGACGCTCATCACAGACATAGTGGCCTTTTCCTTTTCGAATGACCGCCCGGATGGGGGCCTGGATCAGCTTATCCTCCAAAAGAACAGAGGAGAGGAACGGGATGTATTCCTCCCTTACCGCCGTTTGCAGGGCGATGCTGGAGGTGGAAATGAGGATGGGCTGGAAAGGGATGTTCTCCCGGTTCAACGCACGAGAAAAAGAAACACCAGCCACCAGATAGGCGTAGGTCTTGCCGATTCCCGTCCCCGCGTCACTTAAAGCGATTTTGCTGTGAATCATGGCATCCAGCATCTTGTGGCTCAACTCGATTTGGCTGGGCCGGGCCGTCATGCAGTGGCTTGGGAAGAGGTCCTGAAAGATATGGTCGATCTCATGATGTGCGACCTGCCTGTTATGATAACTAATCATTTGTAAAATCTCCTTGAATAAGTGAGTTATTTTTCTTTTTCATTATCGTCGTATTTGCAGCTCGCCCCCCGACGATGGGGAACAGTACGGATCGGCTTCCGGCAAGAGGCCGCACGGGCTTTTACCTGGAGTCTCTACTGCTTTCAACTCCGGGGCAGCGCCGCCTGTCTTACGCGCAGGCCAAGCGAGGTGTCTCATTGTGTACCCAAACAGCGTCATTGCAAAAGCGCGTGCCATAGCGCCCCCATGCAGGTGGCGTTCTCGCTCGGCCCAGGGCAGATGCCCTGGGTGTCATGGCGCGCGCTGCATGACGCTCGACTGTTCGGGTGGTTCTCCGTACTGTTGGTATGAACTTTTCAAGGTGCCGTGGAGCGGCGGCGCTCCTTCAGGAAGCGAAACGGGCCAGGATCTGGTTCATTTCATCCAGGTCCTCGCCATGCAGTCCAACTGCTAGTCGCTTGAGCAGGGCCGTCTGCTTGGGGGATAGTTTAGGCCGGTCCTGGAAGTACCAGTCGGCCATCTTTACCCCGCCGCCATATCGGCCCCGGACTGTCTCAAGGGGGTAGGTGAGTGTGAGCTCTTCAATGTCACGGCGGATCGTCCGTTCACAAACGCCGAGTTCCGTCGCCAGATTCTGAACGGTATCGCTCCGCCGCTGGCACAGCAGGTTGATGATCTGCTGCTGCCGGTCGTTGATTCTCACACTCTCACCCCCTTTCACCTCCATGGCCGAATCATACAGGGTAAAGAGGACAGGCCATGTCCGGATTAGAAAATTTTTTTGAAAAATGAGTCTGGCCTTGGTGGACATAGGTAAGCGTAAAAACAGTTGGCGACTTGTCAGGGTACCGCTACCTGGTTTGGCTCCGTAACAACGCACCTGGTTTGAGCAGGACAGCTATCTCAATGCCTGCGCACTGAGATGACGGCCTTTTTAGATGCCCGAAGATTTACGGTTACTTCCAATAGGAAAAAAGAGCCATGAACAGCGAAATTAATTTTCGCTATTCATGGCTCAATTTTATTTCATAACGAACTACATCACATTGAGTAACTCGTCTTAAAAATATTGCTTATTATGTTTTAACAAATTTCTCTAGTCCAAGGGACTGCATTCTTTCGGCATCAGTATCCGAGCAAACTTCATAAAACTGTTGGTAGGTTAATGTATCAGTATTTTTATCAAGGAAGTATATCAGCATAAAATCCTTACAATATTTTTCACTAACATATACTTCAAAATCAACTCTCATGCCTTGGCCTATAGTATCGTCATCTTTTTCATAAAATTCATTAGGCCATGTTTGAAAAACAAAAGTTGCACAAACGGATATGATTTAGTAAACTATTGATATGGGAACAAAACGATATGAACTCACAGAAAGTGAATGGAATCGAATCAAAGATATGCT
>NZ_NFIL01000065.1:0-7494 GCF_002161755.1 Flavonifractor sp. An4
ATGGGTACAGGGATATGGTGCATGACTGGGAAAAGTGATGGGGTTGAGAGGGTGGTATGGTATGTTGGTGCGGTCAGGATATGTGAGATTGTGGGTACGGTTTGTAAGTTACAGGTACATAGTATCTCGGCGTAATTGCTATTTTTCCGAGATTTTGCGGAATTCCGGGGAATTATTCGGAGATTGAGAAAAAAGGGGAAAAGTCAGGAAATGAGCATATCCTGCCGGCAATACAGGGGAAATACAGAGAAAATATTGCACTCTGGTTTGTGCCCTGAAAAAAACTCCGAATAATTCTCCCGGGAATTACGCCAAGTTTGGGGCAATTATTCCGAGTTTTCAAAAGGTGGTGATTTTTATGGACAGGGCCGGAAAAAAGGTCAGGGACATCTCCTATCACAGTCCCAAAACCGGCGGGATGGTGGTGGTCCACAGCGAGGCGGCACGGGCGTACAGCAAGTATCTGGAGGAGCGTCCCGAGGTTGCGTCCTACGAGGCGTGCAAGCCCCTGGACGGCACCCGGCTGAACAGCATCCAAAAGACAGACATCCGGGGCGAGTATTTCAAGGCCCAATGGACCAGCGACTTTTGCATCCGCTTTGCTGACGGCACCACCGGCGTCCGGGAGCTGGTCAGCGCGTCCGACCTGACCCGACGGGCCGAGGTGGAAAAGCTGGAGCTGTCCCGCCGCTATTGGGCCGCGCTGGGGGTGCAGGACTGGAAAATCGTCATAGCTGGTAAGTAGAGCAAGGCAGGGCGGCAAAATATCTATTGAGGGGAGGAATGTTGCAGATGTTCGTGCGCATATCAGGGGCACGCTTCCGGGTGCTCCAGCAAGACGCCGGCGGCGCGTGGGTCATCGCCTATGACGAGTATCAGATGCCCACCTACATCAACCGGGACGAGCTGGAGCGTGCGGAGCGCATCGCGGCGCCGGAAGAGTATGTCCGCAACCGGGAGCGCCCCATGTCAGCGGCCCAGCGGCAGCGATATGATCTGCTTCGGCTTGCCCTGGAGGATGACCGCTGTATCACAGACGAAGCCCACCGCACAGAGGTCTTTGCCGCCATCGCCCGGGAGCACAACACCACGGTCAGACGGCTGCGGCGCTTGTACCATGCCTATCTCGCCCGGGGGAGTCTGACCAAGAGCAAGCCGCGGGAGATCATCCGCCGCACCGACTTTGAAGCGGCCATCCGCAAGTATTATTTCAGCGCCAAGCGCAACAGTCTCCGCACGGCCTATGAACTATTCATCCTGGAGAACTACACCAACAAGGGCGTCTTGGCGGACCAGATACCATCCTGGAGCAGCTTCCGCCTGTATTACTTCCGCCATTTCAAAGGCGACCCGCAGAAGGAGATTGCCCGGGAGGGCCTGACCGCCTACCAGCGCAACAACAGGCCGCTGTACGGCTCCGCCATGCAGTACCGGGAGAGCGTGGGGTGCTATCAGGTGGACGAGACACAGGGGGACATCTATCTGGTCTCCAAGTGGGACCGAAGTAAGGTCATAGGCCGGCCCAACGTCTATCTGGCCATCGACACAGCCAGCGGCTTAATCGCCGGAGTGTACGTCGGACTGGACGCGGGGGAGACTGCCCTGATGGCCTGCATCGCCAACGCCGCCGGGGACAAGGCGACTTATTGCGCGGCCTATGGTATAGACCTGTCTCCCGCCGACTGGCCAAGCCGCGGCCTTCCCTCGGAAATCATCAGTGACCGGGGCGGGGAGTTCGTAGGAGAGCGCATCAACGAGCTGTGTATCTGCTACGGCATCGACCGGCAGGCGCTCCCACCGTTCCGGGCCGAGGAAAAGCCCTTGGTGGAGAGGGCTATGGACTTAATTCAGGACAGCTACAAGTCCATGCTCCGGGGGCGCGGCGTCATCGGGGACGATGTGGGGGAGCGGTGGGCCACGGACTACCGGCAGCAGGCCATCCTGACCCTGGACGAGTACACGGCCATTGTGATACATACGATTATCGCGCTCAACAAGGGCCGCGTGCTGACCGACATTGGCCACTTGCCCGTGGACGCGCCCAACACGCCCGCAGCCCTCTGGAAATGGCTTGTTGACCGGGGCAAAAGCACTCTGCTGGATGTGGACGCGGGCGAGCTCTATCGACGTGCCCTGCCCCGCGCATCGGGCAAGCTCACCCGAAAGGGAATCGTGTGGAATGGCCTGCGCTATCTCCTAGAGCGCGGCGCGGAGCTGACCGTGGGGGCAAAAGTCGAGTATGCCTACGACGCCCAGGACACCAGCCATATCTACGTGGTCGGCAAAGATAAGCGCCTGATACCCTGCTCCCTGGCCCCGTCCAGCTCCCGGTATGACGGCTACGATATGGCTGATGTGGCCGTCATGCGCCGGGAGGAGGCGGAAAAAGAAAAAGCCGCCCGCCAGACGGAACTGGAGGCCCGGGTCGCTATGCGGAGCGAGATAGAGCGCATCATCCGGCAGGCCGAGGAACAGAGCCCCGGGAGCAGAGATATATCTGAAATCCAGCGGCATCGAACTAATGAGAGGAGGCGTCTGACATGAAGTACAAGCTCGGGATGCAGACCGTGGAGGCGGTCTATGACAACAGCGGAAGCCAGAATCCGCTCATTGAGGCGCTGCCGGAATGCCTTGGGTCGGAGCAGTTTGAAAAGCAAATCCGGTGCTGTCCGCCGCCGCCCCAAGCGTGCCAGGACATGAGCATGGCCGAGCGCCGTCAGGGCCTCGCCCTGCTGCCCACGGTGTTCGTGCCACTGGACTATATGTACTACGTCTATGACTCGCTGTATCGGATGCTCACGAGCAGCTACCACACCCTCACTTCACGGGAGCGCGTTACGAAAATCAACGCCCTGTTTCTCTCCGGCGGCTCCATGGCCGGCTACGGGGCCCAGGCGCAGTCCGGGGCGCTGCTGGGGACACCTGGACTGGGCAAGACCAGCACGCTCCGGCGGTGCCTGTCCCTGCTGCCACAGGTCATCAGCCACGAAAAGTATCTAGGGAAGGCGTTTTACTGCAAGCAGGTCTTGTGGCTCCATGTGGAGTGCCCCAGTGACGCATCCCAAAAGACTATGGCCTATAACATCGTCCGGGCGCTGGACATGGCCGTGGGGAGCAACCACCTGGACTATCTCTTGCGGGCGCGTTCCGGCTCGGTCAGCTCCGTCAGCACCTATATCAAGACCCTGTGCGTCACCTACAACGTGGGATTGCTGGTGGTGGACGAGATACAGAACGTCGTTGCCACCGCCCAGCGAACCAATCGGATTAAACCTCTGATCCGGTTCCTGACTGAGCTGACCAACGACACCTGCACAGCGGTCTATTTTACGGGAACCATTCTTGCGGAAACCGTGTTCCAGAGCGAGGAGTACCTGCGGAGGCGGACGCGGGGGCCCCGGCTCCTGCCCTTCAAGCCGGATGGGGCCTACCGGGCGTTCCTACAAGCTCTCTGGCCGTACCAGTACACGCCGGAGCAGGCAGTCTTGACGGACCGGCTGGCCAATCAGATATACGATTACAGCGGCGGCATCCCGGCGTATATCTCCAAACTGCTGGAGGAAGCCCAGGCCCAGGCGCTCATGCGTGGCATCAGCAGGATAGACCGCAAGATGATTGCCGCGGCGGCGGACTATCTGGCCATCCAGCCGCCCAAGGAGCTGGGGACGGGGACGTTCTTATCAGACTTCCAAGCCCCTGCGGCGGGCTCCATGGAGCACCTGACGGACACCCCCACCCAGCAGGAGGCCGAGGATACCCCCGAGGACACCAGCCCCGTCAAGCGGCTCTACGCCGTCCCACGGGGCCGGAAAGCCGCAGAGCGCGACGAGAGGGACCTGCTGGTGGCTTTTAAGGCGGGGACACTCCGGGAGCTGCTGCTGTCCCAGGGCATGGTGGAGGAGGTGGTATTGTGCTGATGTGGTTCCCATCGCCGTACCCGGACGAGTTGTTTTACAGCGTGCTGTGCAGGTATTATCTTTCCAGCGGCATCAAGGAGCATTATCTGGTAAAGAAACAACTCTTTGGCACAAAGGCCGGGGTGAAGATGGCGACGCTCTATCCCAATGCCGCCGTCCATGCGGTTCTGTCCCAGCTCCCGGAGGGCGTGTTTGATGGGCGCGACATGATACTGCACCACACGCCGTTTTTGTATTACGCCAGGATGCACCCGCAACAGGAGCGCGAAGTCCTGCTGGATGATCTGCTGCAAGGTCGGAGCAAAACGCCTACCCATCTGTGGCGGACATTCCCCAAAGGGGACTACGCCTTACGGTATTGCCCGCTCTGCATCCAGGAGGACACGAAGATTTACGGGGAGGCGTACTACCATGTGGAGCACCAGATACCCCTCTCCAGCGTGTGCGTCCGGCATCGGTGCCGGCTGAAGCAGATTACCATTGACAATCCTCGCCTTGCCCTCAATAACAAGTTTTATCCCCTGAGCACGATGGAGACAGACCGGGAGCCTGACATGGACGTTACAGCCGCAGAGCTTCAGGTCAGCGAGCTGGTGCGGGAATATTGGCGGCTGCCCGCATCCGTATCGCCCCCTGCCTGCAACAACCTATATCAGACTTTGCTCAACAGCGGATATAGGACCATTGTGCGGCAAACCGGCCTCAATATAGACAGGGCAAAGCTCTACACCGCCCTGTGCGGCTACCACGAGGCGGAGGTGGTGAAAAAGATATTTGGCGAAAACATCTCCGGTACGATGATGAACCGCATCAAGACCTGGGAGCAGCTATTGCCGGACCGGTATATCTTGATACAAGCCATGCTCGATCTGCCCACCAAAACCGTGTTTGACCCGGAGCCCATCTGGGACAATCTCAGGGAGAAGATAGGGCGCATGGCAAAACAGGGTGGTTTCTGCACGCTCCGGCAGGTTGCGGGTGAGCTCCGTCTAAAGCAATACGAGGTCAACGCCATCCTGCGCTATTACGACATGGACCCGTTCTGGCGGGAAGTGCCTGCGGGCAAAAGCCAAACAGCGCGGAAGGGGATACTGCGCTGCACCGTGGACGAGGCGGAGCTGGAGCGCATCCGGCAATACAGTCAGGGGCTGGGCTACCACTGTGCTGGTGCGTTCGCGCTGGATTGTATGCGTTATGTGATGGAGAAAGCGGAGTTGTCCCGCCGGTAGTGGGAGGCCGCGGGGGTGTCAGACTGGCGCGCCGCCCTGTTGCAGGATGGAGGCCGTGTGCCATGATCCGTCATGGCCTGGGAATACAGGGGAGAAGGGAGCAGGCCGCCGCTCTGCACCATGCCACATAGGCCATGTATTCCCGGGCCCTGTCACCCCCACGCCCCCGGCTAATACAGAAAGCAAGCGAGGCGGAAACTAAGGCGATAGGTATGGTTTCTCTCTATGTCTGCATCCCTGTCCACTTTTCCGCTTTTTTCCTCAAAAACTTTTTACTTATACCATTATATTTATTTTATTTATTTTTTATAAAAAAGTGGAAAAGTAGACAGAAGCACTGCAAACCCTTGTGTCGCAACGATTTCCGGGTGTCTACTTTTTTGCTTCCCCGTCACCTTTTTGTAGGCAGAAGCTACCCTTGCGAACATAGCACGGCCGCGCTATAATGTGGTACAAATCATCCATCCAAAGAAAGGAGGCGGTACAACATGGCGCAAGAGCCTGATACAAGACCCGCGCCGGCGGAAGGTGGTACGGCATCCCCCAAAAGTCCAGCCCGAAAATTTTTCCGGGCCATAGCGGCCCCCGTTCTTGTCCTTTTGGTTATCCTCGGCTTCTTCCTGGTGACCGGTTTGCGCCTCTGTGCCGTCCAATCCGGTTCTATGGAGCCTGAAATCCCCACTTACAGTTATTGCCTCGTAAACACACACTACGACTACGACAGCCTCCAAGTGGGCGACATTATTGTCTACGACCGACCGTATGACCATTTGCAAGTTGTCCACCGCATCGTTTCCATCCTCGACGAGGGTATCATCACCCAAGGCGATGCGAACCCGGTAGACGATGGCATCCTGCTCACCGAGAGTGACATCGTCGGCGTGTACCTGGGTCATATCCCCGGCGTCGGCCGCATTGTCAACATCATTCGGACGCCGGTAGGTATCGGCTTCATATTGGCCATCGTGGTACTGCTGCTTATATCAGACGTCCGTTCGCAACAGAAGAAATCGAAAGACAGCAACCCCCCTGACGAGCAGTAGATCACGGCCCCCAAAAAAGAACATGCTCCCGCAGGCATCTCACCATAGAGATACCTGCGGGAGCATTATTTTTTTGGTGATTTACTGTTACGCCGTCGGCGGCTCAGGCTGGGCATGCACAGCGACCGAGGTGCGACGCACAATGCCGGTTACCCTTTTCCCGATATATGGCCCAGGGAAAGTTATGCCATAGTCACTCAGTAACTCCTCTCGGCCACAGTCATAGCCAAACGGCACCTTAATGTGGTCATTGTTAGCTCCCCGACCGGGATACATCCATTCGTCCGCGAGGGGCGGTTTCTGCAAGACCCTGGTAAGCTCTGTGATAAATGTATTTTTCCCCAGGGACGTGCTTGACGGATTGTTGTCCTTTAAGTAATTCTTATACAGAATATACAAAATTTCAAAAGGATATACATCATATTTAACCATTTGTGGGAGGCACTCCAACGCAAACTCCATGACTGGATTGTTGGACAAGCTGAAAGCATCCGCCGCCGTCTTGCACGCAGCCGGCACCGGCAGCTCGTAATATTGTGGCATTATCGTCAGCACACGATACAAGACATACTCCAGCACTTCCGGTCGGGTCAGATAGTCCTCCTTGATGTACTTCCGCTCCCGCCCGGTGAAGCACTTATCGAACTCGATGATTAGGCATCTCCGCAAAAAACTGTCCGTTCTGTCGCGCACGCGCGGCAAATCATTGAAGCACTGGACCATGAAGCCCTTGAACTGAAATTCGACGGCGTCACGATACTTGCGGGAGATGGAGACATTATCGCCGGTGACAAGGGCCTTGGCGTTGCTCGACTTATCCACGTACTCACCCACATTGTTTTCATCGGTCATGATGCAGGCCGCCCGCATAATCGGCTCCAGGGCAAAATTTTTGTCCATGTCCGCCAAGCGCACAGATACACAGTTTTCACGGCCGACCAGCGCCCGCAATAGGGCCAAAATCGTGCCTTTCCCGCTGTTGCCGGAGGACGAGTAGAACCATGCTGTGCGGCCCCACCCCACATTGGAGCGAACCACTGCGCCGATGATGTGCCACATCAGGTCCACCAGTTCCGGGTCGCTAAAGAGCTCCTGCATCCAGCCCTCCACATCCCAGTCAGTTCCGTCATCCTGGTTGTGGATGACAACATTTCGGGCGGAAGGGTTATACGGCACACTGATTTTTGAGAGGAACACATAATCAGGCGAAAACGGCATCAAAACTTGACTACGATAGTCAAAAATGCCATTTGCCACCGGCACAAGGTCCCGGTTCGGTGTCCTCTGCCTGATTGGCACGGTGTT
>NZ_NFIL01000066.1:0-7373 GCF_002161755.1 Flavonifractor sp. An4
TGCACCACCCCACGGGCCTGTGAAGAGTGTCTCGACCACTCAGCACAACAGTCAAATTGACTGCACCGTAGCCTTATTATACCCAGACACAGCCCTTTTTGCAAGGGCGAAAGGCGGGGAGATAGGGCCTATTGTGTTACGCTCTAATTTTTCGGGCGGTGTTGAGTATTTACGCTCGACACCGCTTTTTGCGTTTCCGGTATGGACCTTGGGGTGGGGCTGGAAACGGCCTCTCCCCGAGGGCCACCCTACCGGAAACCACAGCGTATATATAAGGAGAGGGGGGCACTCTGTAAACGAATGACAGAGGGATGCGCGGTTGCACCCCTCTCCCGTTACTTTTCTGCCCCCGCCGTAGAGCAGGAAGATGCGGCAGATCTTCCGCAGCCCCACGGCACCTTGAAAATCTGGCATTCAGGCCAGCAGAGTTGACAGAGAAAAAGAACACTCTGTCCGAGGTGGTGCGAGTCCGGAGCGTACCATCCCATATACAACCGATAACATCACCTACAAGGAGGTAATTACGAATGAAAACTAAGTTTAGTTCCCGTAAACTGATGGCGTCCCTTCTGGTGGCCATCCTGTCCCTGTCCATCGTCGGTGTAAACATCTTCGGCGGTGCGCTCGGCTACAACGACATTCTGTACGAAGGTTACATCAAGGGTAACACGACCCTCGGTGGCAACCTGACCCTGACCGACCCTGCGGCCCGTGACCTGTACAATGACCTTATCTTCACATCCGGAGCACCCGGTTCCTCGTCTGGAAGCGGTTACGGTTCATTCTACATGGGAATCTCTCCCACAACCGGCTACAGAATGGGGATTGGCTACGACGACCCCATCACCGGAGGTGGCGGCGAGACATACACCATTGATGACATGAAGCCCATCGGGAACATCAAGTGGGTGCTCCATGATGGCGTGCTGGTCATCACCAACGATTGGACTGACGCAGAGGTCGAAGCCAAAATCAGCCCTAATGCCGACGAAATTGACCGGCGCATCGCGCGTCAGAGTATGACTCAGATGAACTTCCTGAACTTCGAACATTCCCAGTTAGAAATCACTCCGTTCAGAAATAACTCCAACATCGAGACCATCATCATTGGCGATAATATCGACTACAACGCAGTGCGTGCCCTGTTCGTTGGTTGCGACAATCTGAAGAACATCATCTGTCTCGACAGTGGGTTCGAACGGCTTATCGAGGACAGCGACCTTGATTACGCAATCGTATGTGCCGGCGAGACCAGCGGCGAATTTTACGGTAGCACTACGACCGCATCCGTTCCGGATACAGCCGATAAAATCGCATACCTGAGCAGTAACGACCGCTTAGACTTTGCCAGGTACACCCCTGCCAGCAAGAGCAGTGTAAGCATCGGCATGCCCACCTGCAACAGCACCTACACCTATCCGACCGGGTGGGTCGACAACTGGGTTTACCCCGATGCATCCACCGTTGCGTCCCAGTACGCTCAGGCGAAGCAGTATGTGTCCCAGATGAACCTGCCCGATTGGGCGCTGGCGTACCTGCCCGTCGAGATGGGCGGCACTGAGACTGCCCGCACCGTCGGCGATGTATTCAACTTCGAAAGCGCAACTCTGAAGTCCAACTGGAACGACGGTTCCAATCAGACAGTCACGGAAACTCCCGTGACCGAGCCCGAGACCCCTGTTGTCGACACGGATGCCACCAGCGTCACTTACAGCAACTGGGCCGCTGAGGACATCATCAATGCCATCAGCATGGGCTACCTCGATGACGACCCTGATGTCTTTGGTTATCAGCCTGCCGTCACCGACCTGCTGGGCAGTGACTATACCCGTGCCATCACCCGCGGACAGTTCGCGTCGCTGGCAATTCGCTATTACGAGACCCTGATGTCCGACATCACCGGCGAGGACTACACCATCTCGGTCAATCCCGGCGACGATGTGTTCGCAGACTGCTCCGGCGACACCAACATGGCCAAGGCCTACACGCTCGGAATCCTCGGCGGATACAACAGTGCCGATACCCGTGCCGGCGTATATGTCGGACCCAATGACAACATCACCCGTGAGCAGGCGGCTACCATGCTGACCCGGCTCATGGAGAAACTGATTATAGCCTTCGACTCCGTCGGCCGCACCGGGTGGACTGTCTGGTATGCCGACAACCTGCCCTTCACCGATGAAATCGCGGACTGGGCCTACGATGGCGTCCGTGCCGTATACGGTGTCGGGGCCATGACCGGGACAACCAGCACCACTTTCTCCGCGAAATCCAGTTACACCATCGAGCAGAGTATTGTTACACTCATGCGCATCGACAACAACTGGGCCCGTGCCGGTATGGGCTAAGCCATAACCTGACACAGCATCCCCCTGCATCGCAACCGGTGCAGGGGGATTCCCCTTTTGCGGGGCACAAATTACAACAACCATAGAACAAACTAACTCCGGGCGGCAAGGCCACGCATCAATACGCGTACCAAAACCTTGCCACCCAATGAATTACAATTAACCTCCCATAATCCCAAGAGTATAGGCATTTGCTGTACCAACGGGCGGCGGACACGCAAAACAAACTGCACCGCCGCCCAACGAATTACAATGCAGACAGCACCGGCAACGAAGCCATGGCCAAAACCACTGTACCAAGACACCCGCCCCGCACCAATATACGCACCAAGGGGCGGGCATCGGTACAACCCACGACCCGGGCCACGGCGGCATCACCTGACGCACGCCGCCGACACGGGCCAAATCACGCCCCAACGGCGGCACCAGTATAAGGCCCCGTGCATCGTCCCGCTGCCCGGCGCCGCAGCCGCCACATGAATTACAACATTGTAGCAAAACTTGAAGCAGGACCGAATGGAATCAGAACCTTGCATCATCAATCAGCTCAGGTGGACACGCAGAACAAACTGCACGGCCACCCAACGAATTACAACATGTCCCATGTCCACGGGCCACAACCGCCACAAACCAAAGCCACCCTGCCATGTATCAATCAAAGACGCATGACAGGGTGGCTTTATTTTTTTTATTGAGGCAGAACCGAATGGAATCAGAACCTTGCGTCATCAATCGGCTTCATCGTCTTCATCAACACTATCAAACACCGACTCAAAAGGAATCCCATGTTCCTGAAACAATGCTTCATACCGAACAAACACCTGCTCATAAAATGCACACTGCTCAGCCAAATCGTCTCTCTGCTTAATCACCGTTCGACACAAATCCTGCGCACGCTTACACAAAGCCTGAGACTCTTCGCACAAATTCACCGCCTGTTGGCATCCATCCTGAAAATCTCTGCACAAACTCAACGCCTTCCGGCACTCACCTTGCGACTCCTCACATAACCTCTTCATATCTCGATATGCGGCGTATATATCGTATTGAGACAATATCCATCAAATCCTTTCACGAATATTGATTACTACATCAACCGCAAACCCCAAATCTCACCGTTCACCAACAATTTTCTTATACAGCCGCATACACCGGTTGTACCCGATGCCAAGGTCACGCGACATAGCCGCCACAGAAATATAATTCATATCATGCAGACGAACATACTCCTGAATCGACGCAATATCATTATCCAAAGCGGCCTGCTTATCAGCGGCTCGGGCTTCGCGCTCTTTCCGCTGTTGCTCCAGAAAGGCGTCACGTTTTGCCTGCTGTTCGGCACGCCACTTCTCTGTGTCCGCCTCAGCCTGTGCCGCATAATCTATGGATAAGTCCAAATCGTCAGATTGTGGAATACCAGCAATCAACATACCATGAATCCTCTGAATCTCAGAAAAATCATTCGGCCACAGAGAAACACGAACCTCGTCATCATCACGATAAACCTGTCCATACCGAATCAACTTGTTCAAAAGATACTCGGCACAATCCCGCGGCCACTTGTCTTCAGCCACAATAGTTGTATCCCGCCACCATACCAAACAGGCGCATATCTCATTGAACAAACCAACCGTCCACCGTTCCTTCACCAACCGGCTCTTATCATAATACACGAAACACACCGCCCTTTCACCAAGGCAAGCATAACAAGCAGATATTATAATTGCAAGACTCTAAAATTTCGATGTCAAACGTGGTATTGATATTTATTACTTGTGGCAACAAAATTTTTGGAATAGGCTTAATACGTTACGAGCCATGCCATCACGACGCCGATTTGTGTCCATTACAAACAGAACACAACACCTGCAAATTCGACGGAACCGTTTTACCACCCTTTGAAACCGGGACAATATGGTCAATATGCAGACCTACCCTGTCAGGCATATACTTACCACATATCTGACATGTATAATTGTCCCGCTCCATGATTTGCTCACGAAGTTCTTTGGTCATAAGCCGGCGCTGATTCTTACTATGATAATCCCGCAGATTACACTCATAATTGATTTCCTGCAACTGTGCATCCCGGTCTTCCAACCACGCATAATCACAAAAGAAATCCTCAGTTATCATATCAACAGAATATGGCGTCCGAACATAATTCTGCTGTTGATACCGAGTCTGGCTTCTCACAAAATAAAACCAAAACGCGTGTTCATCATCTGCCAAAGCCTCATACTGCTTCATTCGCCGATTCTTCAACAGCGTAGACCTGTCAATAACAGCCTTACATGCATTGTGCCAATCCAAAATCTTGCCATACTGCTTCGAAATTGGGTCAAATCCCTCAGAAATCAAATAATCATCAATATAAGACTCCATCCGCGGCATCCGCCGGCCCGAAACATCAAACACCTGCTGAAAATACGGATACGGAGCATATGGACATTTAAGCACTCCACACAAAATACAGGCAAAAACCACACAAACAATCAACGACCCCGTACTAAAGCGGCTGTCCGAGATAATATCAAACTCAGAAAGAAAACTTCTTACAGCATAGAGCGCCACAGCCCACAAAACGAACGCGTTCCCAACATACCAAAAAACCGAATGCTCTATCAGTTGATTTTTCTTAACCGGAAGAGGAAACTTCCCATTCCAAAGCGTCTTGCCGACCGTAGCAACATCATGCTTTGCAGACCGTTTATTCAAAACCGAAACAAGCACAACTGTCAATACTAAAAAAACAATAGCAATGCGCGTATAACTATAAACATAATCAGAATACCTTGCATCCATCTGAATCAACCTCCTATCCCTTACGGCCCCGTGGTGCCCCAGCGCCAAATAAACTCGGCCACATCCGACCATTCCAACACACCCAGCCGCACCAACACCGACATGAACCAAGCCACGATTCCCATCAGGAACACAACACACTTGCCGTAAAACAGCCCAGACAGAATCAAAGTGTGACCGACTGCCACATATGCCAAAAAGTCAATCAGGCAGACCAGCAAAAAGGCACTAATCAACAACTTAATGACGCGAAAAATCCTCTTCACAACAGGCCATATGTACTGCTTCCACACATTAGGCTTCTTTTGCGACGGCGAAGTCTCCTTACAATGTGCGTCAGAACCACCTGAACCAACATCTTTCTTAACCACGATACACAACCTCCATGTTTCATTATCACTGCTTCAACCCCATACTGTACCCATCTGGTAAAAACCAATCCTATCCTCACCGATACCGGTCCAGATAAATCACATTATCCGATTCAGACGCGAACATCCGTCGCAAATCGGCCACGCGGTCTTCGACCCAGAACCGAACCAGCATCCAGAGACAGACAAACCCGGAACCAATAATCCAAAACCAAAGCCGGGCCCACCAGAAAAACTGTTTCAAACTGCAACCTCCTTAATCCAGACGCATATACTGCCGCACCAACTGAGCCAGTCTGTTTCCATCAATCAGACGAATGCCCACATCAGAGCCGTACAAGACCGCGTCCTTCGTAAACATACCCGTGGTCAAAAACATCAGACCGTCCGCACCGAGTACAGTATTGGCGCCCGTCAGCTTTTGGAGCATAGGCCTTGTGACCTTGCGGTCCGGGAAATAACACTTACACTCGACTGCAATGACTTCAGAACCATCGTACGCAATCAAATCGTACCCGCCGTCACGAGTTGCCTGTGTTATCTTGACTTGCATACCCATATCCATGAGCAGCTGACCGCAAAACGATTCAAACTCTGCCGGCACCGTGGAAAACACATCATAAATCACCCCGGGGCCCCATTCATCAGAATAGACATCACCCAATTGATACCAACGGTCCTGCCACAAAAGTGTGACGCATCCTGCGCCACAAACCAAAGCCACCCTGCCATGTATCAATCTACGATACAAAGCAGGGCGGCTTTATTTTTTTTTATTGAGGCAGGACCGAATGGAGTCAGGGCCTTGCGTCATCAATCGGCTTCGGAACAGGTGGGATCAATGTCAGCGCCAGATCTGTGTCCACAGCTGACAGCAACAGAAACACAATCGCCTCCACGGTTTTCGCTGTGGGGGCGATCTTTTTTTGGCTTTTCCCATGTGGCATCCTATTCGGATGCACAGGTGCGGATGCGAACCTTTCGGCAAAAATATTGATAAAGGAGGAGCATCCGCCATGAGCGCAAAGACCCAGCACTATGCCGATCTGGCCGACCGCACTGTTGCGGAGATCACCAGCGACGCCGCCCATTGGGCCGCATTTCTGCGAACCGCCGCGCGAAACCACAAATATTCTTTCGAGGACCAGGTTATGATCCACGCCCAGCGCCCCAGGGCCACGGCCTGTGCCGGGTACGACTTTTGGAAGCGGCGGATGCGCCGGTATGTGCGTGCCCGTTCCGTTGGAATTGCCCTGCTCCGACAGCAGAACGGCAAGGCAACTCTGGCCTATGTGTTCGATGTGAGCGACACCGGCACGACTTCGGACTCTGTGCCTGTCTGCCAGTGGAAATACAGTGACCAGCACCGGGAGGCTGTGGCGGAGCGGTTGGAGGAAGTCTTTGCCGTCCCCCCGTGCGCCGGTCTGGCCGAACAGCTGATCCGCATTTCCGTTCAGCTGGCCGATACCTGCTGGCACGACCACCGGCACAATATCATGCGCTCCCTCGGCGGCAGTCTGCTGGAGGAGCTGGACGAATTAAATGTGGGCATCCGCTTCACCAGGGCCCTGACCGTCAGCACAGCATACTTACTCATGGTCCGCTGCGGCCTGCCCACCAAGGGATGCTTTACGGAGGACGACTTTGCCTATGTCCGGGAGTTTGATACCAAGCTGGCCGCCACCGTCCTGGGCTGTGCGGTCCACGACTGCTCGGAACTGGTCCTGCGCCAAATCGAGCGGGCCATCAAGGACGGAGACAAGAAGCAGAAACCAGCGCCCGCCGTGGACGCCGCTCCGCCCCTCACCCCCGTCACACCGGAGGACAAACCGGAGCCGCCCGCCCTCCC
>NZ_NFIL01000067.1:0-7217 GCF_002161755.1 Flavonifractor sp. An4
GGGTAGCCCGAGAAAGAAATGCAGTCGGCAAACCTTTCGGGGCCCCTTAAGGGGCTTCGTCCGTATCAGGCCCTTATAGGGCCTACTCAAGCCTCCGGCTTAGCCGGAGGTTTTGACTCTTACTTGAAGTATTCCGCGCCGCTCTCCAGCAGAGGCTGGTGCTTGTCGCCGGGGATATTCTTGCCCACGAAAGTACCGTACCGCTCGGAGTGGCCCATCTTGCCGAACACCCGGCCGTCGGGGGAGAAGATGCCCTCGATGGCGCACAGGGAGCCGTTGGGGTTCACGTCAATGTCCATGGAGGGCACGCCGTTTGCGTCCACATACTGGGTGGCCACCTGGCCGTTGGCGATGAGCTGGTCCAGCACATTCTGGGGGGCCACAAAGCGGCCCTCGCCGTGGGAGATGGGGATGGCGTGGAGGTCGCCCACGTTGGATTTCAGCATCCAGGGGGAGTTGACGCTGGCCACCCGGGTGGTGACGTACCGGCTCTGGTGGCGGCCGATCAGGTTGTAGGTCAGGGTGGGGCAGTTCTCGTCCATGTCCCGGATCTCGCCGTAGGGCACCAGGCCCAGCTTGACCAGGGCCTGGAAGCCGTTGCAGATGCCCAGCATCAGGCCGTCCCGGTTCTTCAACAGGTCGTGGACCGCGTCAGTGATGGCTCTATTGCGGAAGAAGGAGCAGATGAACTTGGCGGAGCCGTCGGGCTCGTCGCCGCCGGAGAAGCCGCCGGGGATAAAGACGATCTGGGCCTTGCGGATGGCGCTCTCCAGAGCCACGGTGGACTGGAGCAGGTCGTCGGCGGTCAGATTGCGGATGTTCACGGTCTCGGCGTCCATCCCCGCCCGCAGGCAGGCCCGGACGGAGTCATACTCGCAGTTGGTGCCGGGGAACACGGGAATGACCACCCGGGGCCGGGCGATCTTGGACTTGCACACGGCGGGGGAGCGCTTATCCCAGGAGATAGCCTCCACCGGAGCGGCCTTGCCCGCCCGGGTGGGGTACACGTCCTCCAGCACGCTCTCGTTGAGGGAGAGCAGCTCGTCAATGGGGGCGGAATCGCCGTTGACGGTGATGACGGCCTCAGCGGTGGTGTGGCCGATGAGCAGGCCGCCGTCGCACGCCTCAGTGAGCTGGGCCACGATGGCGCCGGGCATCGGGGCGTCCCAGTCCAGATCGGTGTCCACGGAGGTGAAGCCGATGGAATTGCCGAAGGCCATGTTCATGACGGCTTCGCCCAGACCGTTCTCCACCGCCCAGGCCGCCTCCACCTTGCCCGCCTGATGGAGGGCGTGGAAGGCGCTCCAGGCGGACTTGCTGTCCTCAGAGGCAAAGAGGTACACCGGCTTGCCTGCCGTCTTGAACTCGGGGGAGAGGACCTCCCCGGCCTTCACCGGGGCGATGGCGAAGGAGATGAGGGTGGGGGGCACGTCCAGGTCCAGGAAGGAGCCGGACATGGAGTCCTTGCCGCCGATGGCGGCGGCCCCCAGCTCCAGCTGGGCGTCCAGCGCGCCCAGCAGAGCGGCAAAGGGCTTGCCCCACCGCTGAGGCTCGGTGCGCAGCTTCTCAAAGAACTCCTGAAGGGTCAGGTAGGCCTTCTCATAGTCCGCGCCCGCCGCCACCAGCTTGGCCACGGAGGTGTACACCGCGCTGTGAGCGCCGGCGTAGGGGTTGGCGGACAGCTGGTCGGGGTCGCAGCCCCAGGCCATGACGCTGGCCTGATCGGTCTCCTGGTTGGGCTCCACGGGGAAGAGGGCGGCCATGGCCTGGGCGGGGGTGCGCTGGCTCTTGCCGCCGAAGGGCATGAGCACGCTGCCCGCGCCGATGGAGCCGTCGAACCGCTCGGTGAGGCCCCGGCGGGAGGCGGATTTCAGGCTGGCGGCCATCTCCCGCAGGGTGCGGAACTTCTTCTCACTCTGGGAGGCGGCGGCCTTTTCATCCACCTGAACGGAGGCGTGCTTCACCGCGCCGTTGGTGTTGAGGAAGGCACGGGACAGGTTGGCCACTCTCTGGCCCCGCCAGGTCATGACCATGCGGGGGGACTCAGTGACGGTGGCCACCTGATAGGCTTCCAGGTTTTCGGAGGCGGCAAAGTTCATCAGGGTCTGGGCGTCCTCGGCGGCCACCACCACAGCCATACGCTCCTGGGATTCGGAGATGGCAAGCTCAGTGCCATCCAGACCGTCATACTTCTTGCGGACGGCGTCCAGGTCGATGGACAGGCCGTCGGCCAGCTCGCCGATGGCCACGGAGACGCCGCCGGCGCCGAAGTCGTTGCACCGCTTGATGAGGCGGGTGACATTGGGGTTGCGGAAGAGGCGCTGGAGCTTGCGCTCCTCGGGGGCGTTGCCCTTCTGGACCTCGGAGGCCATGGTGTCCAGGGAGGACAGGTTGTGGCTCTTGGAGGAGCCGGTGGCGCCGCCGATGCCGTCACGGCCGGTGCGGCCGCCCAGCAGGATGACCACGTCGCCGGGGGCGGGGGTCTCACGGCGGACATGGCCGGCGGGAGCCGCGCCCACCACCGCGCCGCACTCCAGATGCTTGGCGATGTAGCCCTCGTGGTACAGCTCGGCCACATGGCCGGTGGCCAGGCCGATCTGGTTGCCGTAGGAGGAGTAGCCGGCGGCGGCGGTTTGGGCAATCTTGCGCTGGGGCAGCTTGCCCTCCAGGGTCTCGCTCACCGGCACAGTAGGATCGCCGCAGCCGGTGAGGCGCATGGCCTGGTGGACATACACACGGCCGGACAGGGGGTCCCGGATGCAGCCGCCGATACAGGTGGCGGCGCCGCCGAAGGGCTCGATCTCGGTGGGGTGGTTGTGGGTCTCGTTCTTGAACATCAGCAGCCAGTCCTGCTCCTTGCCGTCCACCTGAGCGGGGACGTGGATGGAGCAGGCGTTGATCTCCTCGCTCTGGTCCAGTTCGGGCAGCAGGCCCCGCTTCTTCAGGGTCTTGGCGCCGATGGTGGCAATGTCCATCAGGGTCTGGGGGCGCTTGGCCGCCTTCTCCTGGCCGTACACCTCCACACGGGCGGCCAGGTAGCGGTCATAGGCCGCCTTGACGGCGGGATCGGTGATGTCCACGCGGTCCAGATGGGTAGAGAAGGTGGTGTGGCGGCAGTGATCGGACCAGTAGGTGTCCACCACCCGCACCTCGGTGAGGGTGGGGTCCCGCTTCTCCTCGTCCTTAAAATAGGCCTGGAGGAAGGTCAGGTCCGCCAGGTCCATGGCCAGGCCGTACTGGTTGAGCAGGGCCTCCAGGCCCGCCTGATCCAGGGCGGTGAAGCCCTCCAGCACCGGCACATCAGCGGGTTCGGGGTACTGCTGGATCAAAGTCTCAGGCTTGTCCAGGGCAGCCTCCCGGCTCTCCACCGGGTTGATGAGATAACCCTTGGCGCGGGCCAGGTCGTCCTGGGACAGATCACCGGCCAGTACATAGACGGTGGCAGCCCGGACGGTGGGCCGTTCGCCGCCGGTGAGCATCTGGATGCACTGGGCGCAGGAGTCGGCCCGCTGGTCGTACTGGCCCGGCAGGGCCTCCACCGCCAGCAGAGCGCCCTGGGTCTCCGGCATGGTTTCGTCCCACAGCTGGTCCACCTGCGGCTCGGACAGGATGGTGGTGCGGGCGGCCTCATAGGCACCCTGCTCCACGCCCTCCACGTCGTAGCGGCGGATGACCCGCACGCCGGTGAGGCCGCTGAGCCCCAGGGTGCCCTTCAGCTCTCCCAGCAGATGGCCGGCCTCCACGTCAAAGCCCGGCTTTTTTTCCACATAACAGCGAAATACCTTCCCCATATGTACCTCCCTTAAAACTTCCCGCGGATGGAGAGACTCCATCCTGCCCCGCGGGTGCCGCCTGTGCAACGGACGGCGCGCAAATGGCCCGGTCAGCGCCTTTTTCTGGTCTGCCGGGAATGTCTCTGACATAACTATAGCACGGGGGACCGGCCTGCGGCAATAGGCAAACCGACAGAGAAAACCGGGGGGAAGTCAACAATTTCTTTTCCATCGATTTACTTTTTTCTTCAGCTGTGTTATAATCTCGACAATCCGGTTCCATGTTCAAGAGAACCGGTATGCTCCGTCCTGGGGAGACGGAGCGACAGATTGTGCGGCAGAACCCGTTTTGCCGCCACTGAGAAGGAGTGTTGTGTAATGTTCTGTCCCAAGTGCGGGAAGGAGATCCCTGACGGTTCCGCATTTTGTTCTTCCTGCGGCACCAATGTGAACACCATGGGCGGCCCCAGCGGCGCTGCCAAGCCCTCTGCGGCGGGCGCAGCCTTCAGCGGCCTGGGCGGCTTCCTGAAGGGCTATTTTGCTTCCCCTGTTCAGGCCACCCGGGATACCCTGGCCAAGGGTGACCTGGCTACCCCCCTGATCCTGATGGGCGCGCAGCTCATCGCCTGCATCCTGATGCTCCTGGGCTTCTGCCTGAAGCTGCAGATGATGTCCTACGGCTACCTGGAAGTGCCCTTCCAGTTCTGGTTCTTCGGCGGCCTGCTGGGCGATGCCATTGGCGTCATCATCTTTGTGGCTCTGCTCTTTGGCGGCGCCAAGATCCTCAAGTCCGGCTGCACCTTCCAGGATGCGCTGATGGCCTGCGGCTGTCACTCTATTTTCATCACCATCCTGATGGTCATCACTTTCCTGTGCTTCCTGATCTCCCTGGAGCTGGGCGCCTGGCTGTTCATCATCACCATGATCCTGTGGGTGGCCCTGGGCGTGTCCTCCTTCCAGATGATCGCTCCTGAGATGGAGTCCGGCAAGTCCTGGCTGATCTATCTGGCTGTGGTGGCGATCACCATCATCCTGACTCTGCTCATCGTGGGCAACGGCCTGCTCCCCGCTCTGGCCGGTTCCAGCTCCGGTCTGACCAGCAGCCTCTTCGGCTCCATGTTCTGATCCGTCCATACAGACAAAACACCGGGCGCGCTGCCATGCAGCGTGCCCGGTGTTTCTTTGCCCAACAAAGGGCCTGTTGCAAAATAGCTGTTTTGCACAAACCTGTCATTGCGAGCCAGTGCGCACACTGGCGTGGCAATCCGTTTCCCCGGCAAAAGGGGCGGATTCCCACGAAAAACGGCCGCCCGGTGGGCGGCCGTTTTTCTCGGAATGACGGGTCTTTGTACGAGCTGCACATTTTGCAGCAGGCCCTTTGTTCTTCACTTGGTTTCAGGCAGAGGGATGCGGAACTCCTGGGCGCCCATATAGCCGGGGGCAATCTCATATTTCTCGAAGAATACCACCGGGGTGCCGTCGGCGTCCAGATAGAAGGACTGATCGTCGGCGATGGATTCAAAGCCCCCCTCCCCCTGGAGGAAGTAGAGGTTATCCGGGTCCTGACTGCGGCGGTCGATCTCGGCGGAAATCACGGAATTGGCAATCTCCTTGTAGTCGGGGCCCAGCAGATCCCGGAGGGTGATCTCCCGCCCGGCCTGGAGGTCGATGTTGTAGGTGTAATACTCGGTGTAGGCGCTGGCCAGAGTTTCGGTTTTGGTGATGACAAAGGAGAGATAGCGGTCGTTCTGGCACTTGATCTCGTAGTCCACGCTGATGACGATGGGCATAAAGTCGTCGGGGTTGCCGCCGGTGGCCACATAGGCCTCCCTGGTGTCCCGGGCACGGTCCTCTGCCTCCTGGAGGACCTGATCGATGCGGGTGGAGATCTCGGTATTGACCCGCTGCTCCAGATCGGTGTCCCCGGCCAGGTCCAGGGCGGGCAGGCGCACATCAATGAGATGGTCCCGGTCCTCCACAGTGTACTGGGTGACGGTGAATACCCGGGCCAGATCGCCCAGTACCGGCACGTCGGCCACGGCCTGGGCAAAGGTAGGGTTGACGTTGACCAGCAGCACAAAGCAGGCGCAGGCGGCCAGTCCGGCGGACAGGCTCCGCCGCAGGCCACGGTGCTGCCGCCGCTTTTTCTCCCCCGCCCGCAGGGCTGAGGCAACGGCGAATTCCAGTTCCGGGGGTGTATCGGTGTTCCGGTACTGCTGCCTGGCCTCTTCCCACAGATCCTTCATGTGGTTACCTCCTCTCCGGTGAGATCCCGCAGCTTGCGCAGGCTTTTGTACAGGCGGGATTTGACGGTGTTCAGGTTGGTGCCGGTGATGCGTGCGATCTCCTCCAGCTTCATGTCCTCAAAAAAGCGCAGTTTGATGATGGCCTGCTCCTTGGGGTCCAGCCGGTCGATGGCGGCGTACAGGTCCAGCCGCTCCGCCGGATCGCTGGCGGGGGCGGGCCCGTCGGCCACCGACTCCTCCAGGGGGACCAGCCGCTTGCTGCGGCGGTAGTGGTTCATGCTCTCGTTGAGCAGAATGCGGTAAAACCAGGTTTTCAGGTACTCCGGCTGCCGGAGGGAATCCGACTTGGACAGGGCCCGGACGATGCTCTCCTGGACCACATCCAGGGCAGCGTCCCGATTTTTGACATAGCTGAACGCCAGGCGGTAGAAATCCTCCTGGTGGGCGATGATATACTCGTTCAGCTGCTGCCGGATGTTGTTGTCCAATGCCGGGGTACGCTCCTTTTATTGGGCCGCTGTCTGACCCGCCTGATAGGCTTCGGGGGTGACGGTGTGGCACATGAGATATTCCAGCCACTTCTGATACCAGGCCTTGGTAAAGTGGACCCCGTCCACGGTGGCCTCGGCGGGCAGAATGCCGTTTTCATCACTGAGGGCGGTCTTGACATCCACCAGGGCTACCTGACACTCCTCCGCCAGCTTGGGGAACACGCTGTTAAAGTCGGCCACCCGGTCGTTGTTCACATAGGAGGGCTGGTTCTTCTGGGCGCAGATCTCCGGGTTGACGGGCACCAGATTCTGCAGGTAGATGATGGCGTCGGGCTGGGCGGACTTGACCTCCTCCAGGAAGGACTTAAAGGCCTTATAGAAGCTGTCGGTGCCGGGATATCCCAGCTCGTTGACACCCAGGGAGATGTAGATCTTCTTGTACTGGGGGCCCTTCTCCAGAGCCTCCACCACGGTGTACTTGCCGCCGTTCATCTCCACCACCTGGCGCTTGCTCATGTCGAAGATGTTCAGACCCTTGTAGCAGTAGAAGGTGGCGCCTTTGATGCCGCTGTAGATCTGCAGGCCGTCGGTGCGGGAGTCGCCGATGAACAAGGCGTCGGAGAAGTAGTCCATCTCCACCGGCTCGGACTGGGGCACCGGCTGGGTGAAGTCAAAGACGGCCGCGGGAGAGGGCACGGGGGTGGCGG
>NZ_NFIL01000068.1:0-6017 GCF_002161755.1 Flavonifractor sp. An4
GGCAAACCACTCCTACCTTATCAGGGAGTTTTTTACTTTTCTACTTTCCTCCTCGCTATAAGCTATTTTTTACCCCCGGCATAGCCGGGGGTTGACTTTGGTACCACCAACGTCAAAAAATAGGGCTGGCACCTTGGGTGCCAGCCCTATTTTTATGAGTTTCCTATTCCCCTGCACAGACAGCACATTTTTGTACCTCTGCCTCTTTTGCTTCATTTGGTGTGCTGAAACGTCCGCGGCGCTGTACACGGGATCTTTTTTCAATCTCTTCAGGGGACATCTGGGATGAGATAGAAAGCAGCACTTCCTCAAGCCGGGCATTGATTTTCAGATTCCGTTCCTTTTTTCTGCGGATAATTCCAAAACAACCGACGGGAGAAATATAAATATCTTCGGGTGCATCGGGAGATACGATGCTGTCCATTCCTGCAAAGGTACAGTTCTCAGGTATTGCAGAACAATTCAAGGACAAGCCGTTCTCCAAAGGAACAATGTCTTTTCCAAAATCATAAAAAACCTGGGTATTGGAAATGCGGGTAGAACGGGCGCATAACGCAAATTGGAAGGAATCGAGATTGATTCCAAGCCTGTTTTCGTGAATCAAGCGATTGCCGATCCAGCGGACAACCGGTACAGCCCAAGAATTTCCTGTGCTCTGGTATCGGTTGGTCTTTTTTGCTTTCGGAAGATCGGTGTAATGATCAGGGAAGCCCATCAGGCGCTCTGTTTCAAGGGGAGACAACCGACGGATGCGGTGATCCTGAACCACAAACAACGAGCCGTTATATGCGGCCGCATTGCCATTCCATTTTGTCCCATACGCGGAATACAAGCAATGCGGCGCACTTTTTTATGTTGTGAGGTTCCAGGCGAAGTGGTTTAGATCCTCCTCCAGGATCAGCTCCCGTTTGCTGTCGGCGGCCGTAATGGGGCGGATGGGGCGGCAGGGGTTGCCGTAAGCCAGCCAGCCGGAGGGGATGTCCTTGGTGACCACGCTGCCCGCGCCGATCACCGCTCCGTCTCCGATGGTGACGCCGTCCAGCACCACCACGTTGCAGGCCAGCCACACCCCGCTGCCGATGTGGATCTCCCGGGCAAACTCCGCCATGGTGGTGCGGCCCTCCCCGTCCAGGCCGGTGCGCTCCTGGGCAGGCAGGGGGTGGTTGGTGGCCATCAGGGACACGTTGGGCCCAAAGCACACGTTGTCCCCGATGAATACCCTGGCATCATCCATCACCATCAAATTGAAGTTGGCGAAAAAGTTCTCTCCAATAAAGGTATGGCAGCCGTAGTTAAACTGGACAGGGCCCTGGAAGTAGCAGGCCTTGCCCGCCCGGCCCAGAATGGCCCGGATCACTTCCCCCCGGTCAGGGTCGTACTCGTCCATGGAATTGTACTTCCGGCAGGCCTCATGGGCCTTGTGCTTCAGGTCCTTCAGCTCCTGCCGCCGGGGATCGAACATCTTCCCGGCAAAGATCTTTTCTTCCTCCGTCATGCTTCATTCACCTGATTTGCCTTGGAATTGGTCCCCTTCCGACAGCGCGCTGTTGCGGAAGGAATTTTTCAGCAGCCGGATGCAGTCGCCCAGCAGCTGATCCAGGTCGGAAAATACGGTGTGAGCCAGCTTGTTGTAGTAGGTATTGAGCAGCCCGTTGAGAAATACGATGATGGAGAAGGCCGCCGCGTCCCGGGACACCTGGAGGGTATATCCCTTGTCGCTCAGATAGTGCTCCATCACCTGCCGGGTGAGAGTAAAGACCTCCATCCCCGCCTCATACTTCCGCCGGGCCACCTCCTCCATCTCCGTACCGGCGTAATCGGCCTGCATGGGGACCTTTTTCAGCGCCATCACCTCGTAAAAGGTGGGGTGGCTCCACGCAAACTCCAGATAGGTATGCAGGAAGGCGTCAAACCGGGCCTCCCCGCCGGAGACCGTCTCCATGGCCTGCCGCAGACTGTCGCACAGCTGGCGGTAGCCCTCAATCACCACCGACAGATATACCTCATCCTTATTGACAAAATAGAGATAGATCTTGGTGGCTGAGGCGCCGATTTTCTGCCCCAGGCGGCGCATGGTCAGGCCCTCATAGCCGTCGGCCGCAAGGATGTCCAGGGCGGCGTCCAGAATACGGGCTTTTTCCGCTGCTTTTTCCGCAGGCGTCTTTTCCCTGGGCGGCATAAGACCACCTCTCTTTCCTCTCTTTCTTGATACCGTTATTGTACCAAATCCTATTTTTACATTCAATACTTCCCTTTTTTCAGGGGGGCGTAATATTTCTGAGAAAGGTATGGATATCCCGGGGGAAATGTGATAAGCTGTAAACCGGTGTCCACCGGAACACCGCGCTTTTATTGCAGAAAGGAGGTCTCCCCGTTGAAGCCGGACTACAACGAGCTGCTGGAAATCGTAAGCGAAATGGGCTTCCGGCTCATGCTCAGCGGAGCGGAGATCTACCGGGTGGAGGAGTCCATCAGCCGCCTGCTCCAGGCCTATGGGGCCGAGCGGGGGGAGGTCTTTGCCATCCCCAACTGCATCATTGTCAGTCTCACCTCTCCCCAGGGGGAGCCTATGACCCAGATTCGCCGGATGCCCAACCACGGCACCGACATCTACCTGCTGGAGCGGTATAACGATCTGTGCCGCCGCCTGTGCCGGGAGACGCCCCCCTTTGAGGAGGCCCTGGACAGTATGCGGGAGATCGAGCGCACCCACAAGGTCTACTCCCTGCCCGTCCAGCTGCTGGCCCACTTCCTGGGCTGCGGGATGTTCTCCCTGTTCTACGGCGGCTCGGTATGGGACGGTCTGTGCGGCGGACTCTGCGGCATGGTGATCTGCCTGTGTATGGCCTTCACCTCCAAGCTGGGGGCCAACCTCTTTTTCAAAACCATCGCCGGCGCGGCGGTGTCCGCCTTTGTGGCCCTGGCCCTTACTGCCGCCGGCATTGGCCAGAATTCCGACAGCATCATCATCGGCGCCCTGATGGCCCTGGTGCCCGGCATTGCCTTTACCAACGCCATGCGGGATATTATGGCCGGCGACATGGTGGCCGGCATCAGCAAGGCCGCCGAGGCCTTGCTCATCGGAGCGGCCATCGCCCTGGGCACCGCTCTGGCTCTGGGCCTGATCCGAATGCTGATGGGAGGCTGACATGGAAGAGTTTACCTACTATCTGCCCTGTATCTACGCCTTCCTGGCCTGCATCGGCTTTTCCCTGCTGTTCAACATCCACGGAGCCGCCGGTATGCTCATCTGCGCCGGCGGCGGGGCCCTGGGCTGGCTGGTCTATCTGCTGGCCGCCCCCCTGGTTCACAGCGACATCATCCAGTCCTTTTTCGCCGCCCTGGCCATCTCCGCCTGGTCGGAGATCATGGCCCGTCTGCGCCGGTGCCCGGTGACCAGCTATCTGCTGGTGGCCCTCTTTCCCCTGGTGCCCGGCGGCGGCATCTACTATACCATGGAGCACGCCATGAGCGGGGAGACCTCCCTGTTCCTGGAGTCTCTGCTCCACACCCTGGGCCTGGCCGGAGCCCTGGCGGTGGGCGTGCTGATGGTGGCCTCTCTGGCCCGCCTGGTCACCAACTACCAGAATCACCGGCGGGGCCTGTCAGGAGGCAAACACCCATGAGACGCTACGATTTCGTCCTGCTGGACGCAGATAATACCCTGTTCGATTTTGATCGCTCGGAGCACGAGGCCCTGCGCCTGGCTCTGGAGGCCTTCTCCATCCCCTGTCCCCCGGAGACCGAGGCCCTCTATGTGTCCATCAACAGTTTCCTGTGGGCCATGCTGGACCGGGGAGTGGCCACCCGGGAGTGGCTGGTGGTGGAGCGCTTTGCCCGGCTCACCGCCGCCCTGGGGGTGGACGCCGACCCCGCCGCCCTCAACCGGACCTATCTGGACCGGCTGGGCGAGCAGTCCTTTCTCCTCCCCGGCGCCCTGGAGGTCTGCCGGGCCCTGGGGGAGCACTGCACTCTTGCCATCCTCACCAACGGCGTGGCCCGGGCCCAGCGGGGCCGGTTTGACCGCTCCCCCCTGAAAGAACTCATTCCCCATCTCTTTATCTCCGAGGAGATCGGCGCTTCCAAGCCCAGCCCCGCCTTCTTCCGACCGGTGCTGGACGCCCTGGGCATCACCCACCTGAGCCGGGCCCTGATGGTGGGGGATAACCTGACCTCCGACATCGGCGGCGCCGCCGCCATGGGGCTGGATACCGCCTGGTACAACCCCCGCCATCTGCCCAATCCCGGCCCCGTTACCCCTACCTGGGAGATCGCCAGGCTGGAGGAACTGCTGCCGCTGGTGCTGGACGGCCCTGATTTTTAAACTTCAAACGAGGTGTTTTGTTTGTCCCGCTCGCTCTATTCCCAGCTTACCGGCAACTCCTCTCCGCCGCCCCGCCGCCGTCTGCCCCTGGTGCTGGCGGCCATTGCGTTGGGTGTGGTTCTGGTGACCGTTCCGGTGCTCAGCCGCTCCCCGGCGGAGGGCGCTGATCCCCTCCCCACGGCCACCGTCACTCCCACGCCTACACCTACCCCTACACCTGCCTTTGATTTTACCCAGCCCGCCCCCAAGACCGATCCGGTGGACATGGACTACTTCTCCGACGCCCTGTTCATCGGCGACTCCCGCACCCATGGGCTGGAGCTGTACAGCGGCGTCAAGGGCGCCACCTTCTACGTCTACACCGGACTGAGTATTTTCGGGGTGAACAATCCCGGCCTGGTGACGGTGGACGGACAGGACTATTCCATTGTGGAAGCCCTGGAGAAGGGTCCCCAGTTCGGCAAGGTCTACATAGCCTTCGGTATGAATGAGCTGGGTTATTACAATGAGGAAAACTATTTGCGCACCTTCGGCGTCTTTATAGAGGAGGTAAAGGCCCTTCAGCCCAATGCCGTGGTCTATCTGCAAAATCTGGCCCCGGTGGACGAGGCCAAATGCAAGGTCTACGGCCAGGCCTCCTGCATCACCAATTCCCGGATAGAGACCTTTAATCAGCTGTTTGCCCAGCTGGCCCGGGAACATCAGGTGGTGCTGGTGGACGTGTACGGCGCCCTCACCGCCGGCGGCCCCCTGCCGGACGACGCTACGTCGGACGGCATCCACTTCAAGCGTCCCTGGTATGAAACATGGCTGACCTGTCTGATGGAACACACCGTGGACCCGGCGATCTACCAGGCCGGACAGACCCATGCAGATGATATGGAAGGAGATAAAGAACCATGAAGAACCTGTTGACCCGACTGCTGCCCGGCGTGCTTGCCCTGTGCCTGACCCTTTCCGCCTGCGGAGGCGGTGGAAGCGCCAAGAGCTATGACCCTGCCGCCACCGCCAAGGCTCTGCTGGAGTCCGACGCCTTCAGCGACACCCTGGACACCCTGGACAAGGACACCGCCGCCACCATGTACGGCATTGACGCCTCCACCATCACCGACTGCGTGGTGTACACCTCCCTGTCCATGGGCGCGGAAGAAATCGCCGTGCTCACCCTCACCGATGAAGCTGCCGCCAAAACCGCCAAGGAGGCCCTGGATAAGCGGGTCAGCGATCAGATCACCGCCCTGGAGAGCTATATGCCCGGAGAGGTGGACAAGCTCAACCACGCCATCGTGGAGCAGACCGGCAACACCGCCCTGCTGGTGGTGGCCGCCGACGCTGACGCCGCTCGCAGCGTGCTGGACAGCCTGAACTGAGTCCCACCCAAAAACGCCGGGGATACCCCGGCGTTTTTTCTGAAAAAATAAACTGGCTTTCCCTCAACTTTTCACTGGCCCCTGCCGTCTAACAGATGCAAACACAAGACCCCCGGCCGGGTCCAGTTTATACAGATCGAGGTGTCTTCATTGTCCCAGTCCTATCATCCCAAACGCATGAAAAACAAGAGAAACGGCCCCGGCGCCACCCTGCCCCTGCTCATTGCCGCCGCAGCGGTATGCGTCTGTCTGCTGCTCATCCCCTCCGCGGGCAAGAGCGCTCCCCCCGCCGCCGAGGTTACCCCCTCCGTGCAGCCCGAGGT
>NZ_NFIL01000069.1:0-5854 GCF_002161755.1 Flavonifractor sp. An4
CAGGATTTTCACCCGCTATGATAAGCTCGACTCCTCATTCCTTGCCTTCGTTTACATTGGCGCTATCGCCATTTTGTTGAAATGATGCAATACTCTGCAATTTTTAAAACAAGGCCTAAAATCAGAAATTGATTTCCGCTTCAAATCATCTTCGTATATTGCTATAAGTTCTCGGTATTCTTTTTGAATACGAATAATTGGTTTAGATTCAATCATAATTAACACCGCATGTCATATTTGTTAACAAAAAAATCCGGGAGTTCTATATAGGAAGAAATTGTAGAAAATACTTTCTTTAAAACCATAATGCAGTCATGGTCAATATCTGACAACATTTGTTCCATCGTATAGTCTGGTACATTATGGTATAGATGTGACGGGTTATCGCATAGTAGCATTGCGGACTCTCTTATCGCCCCCCAAAAAGCATGGACGTAATTGGTATCATAATCATAGTAAATCTCATATAACTCCATTTCTCCAACTAATTCAAATTTCTTTCTAATATTATCTTTATCGAAGTATCCAAGATTTATTGGAGTGAATTCTTCGTCTTTAACTTCATTAACATAAACTTCAAGCAGTTTAGAATTAATATGAGCGTCAGGATCTTTTTGATACTTTCCTTCACGTAATTTTGCCATTACGAGTTTATATTTTCCTAATCCATAACTTTGAAATTTTTCGAATACATCTGGTGTGGATGGTTCTTTATAAAGAAGATACTTAAGATTAATATATGCCTCTACTATTGTCCTAAAAAGGATTCTACTGGAAATTGTGTTTTGTAATTCGTGATCCAGTATTTCTGCATATAATTTAATAATATATGTAACAATCCCCATGCTTATTGTGTATTTTGCTGATTGATACTTGTCTTTTACATTGGCACCGATAAATTCTAATGTTTTCATACTATCAGTCAAAAACTCTTTGTTCATAGTAATGTCCTCATGTATATAATCAATTATCATGGGTTTGCAAGAAGTTATTTGCGCAAGTTGATCCCAAAATTTATGTGAAAAAGAACCATCCATAAAAACACTTAAGCCTTGCATAGTGGCTCGAATTATGGGACGATAGTCTGACATCACTTCTTCATCATGTGAATGCTTATAATATTCTGTAAGGGCTCTTGTAGACATGGTACATTCTCTAGAAAAAAGCATCTTTTTTGCACTAATATAAAACCATATAACAATAAAGCAGATATCTGTAGATTCATGTGAATGAAAGGATAAATTTTTTTCTATTGCTTGCATTAGTTTGGTAATCTTAAGTTCTAAATCCAGTTCTGGCATACAATATCTATTAAAAAAGTAAGGATACTCTCTCGATGAAAATACTATAGAAAGAGGAGATAGTACTTCTTTAGGTATAAACATATCTATAATGTCAAACCATTTTTCCTGCTCTTGTTCTTTTAAAGATAAGACTTCGGACAATTCAGCAATACATATTTGTTGCTTTTTAAGCTCCTTGATGATATCGCTCAACACTTTAAAAGCATAATTTCTGTCGAATGTAGAAAAAATCAGTGCTATCCAAATAAACTGCGGTAATTTATCACGGCTCCATGATGTTTCCTTCATGCGGTTTCCTAGGTAACCCGTAAATGGTGTGTGGAGCGTATCTCCAATTTTGGTGTGTTGGGACAACTTACTTCTGTTCATGTTAATTTTGCTCCCAATCTTTGAAAGTCAATTTTTTATCTGTATCGAATGCGTTTCATCACTTAATGTGAATATATTTGTGCTATAATTCCGCTTTAGAAGTTAATTTTATTGTATCATTCTTTCCAACATTAAGCAACGAAAGCATTGCTTTTAAAATTTATTGATCTTCAAAGTCGTAGGTTTTGACCTATGACTTTTTTTATACCTAGAGAGCACTTTCGCTTTGAAAGCATTACTATTGCTATCTCAAAACTGCATCGGAAGAAGCTAAAAATCCCATGTTTCTTATTCCGCGATCAGCCGAAAGACCGCCGCCCATAGGTTTTCCCCTCTGGGGTATCCAGGCGGCATAGAGGCCGCCTTTTTCCCGAAAATGAACACCTTTCCGAACCGCCGAAAGGAGATGATGACTTATGCAGGAAGAAGTCACCCAGCGCACCGTTGCCCTCTGCGTGGAGGCCACCAAGCTCTCCGCCGGGATGCTGCAACAGGCCATGAAAAAAGTGCTGGATGAGATGCAGAAGGGCGTGACCGGCCACAAGACCAAGCTGCACCACGGAAAGCAGACCCTCCGGCAGTTGATGAAGCACAACACCGGCGTTTCCAACATCGAGATCACCGACCAGAACATCCGGGCCTTTTCTGCCACCGCCAAGAAGTACGGCATTGACTTCGCGCTGAAAAAGGACACCAGCGGCGAGATACCCCGTTACCTGGTGTTCTTCAAGGGCCGGGATGCCGATGTCATCACGGCGGCTTTTCGGGAGTTTTCCGCAAAGAACCTGGAGAAAGAGAAAAAGCCCTCCATCCGTAAGGAGCTAGAGCAGGCGAAACAGCAGTCTAAAGCCCAGCACCGCCAGCGGGAGAAGGTCAAGACCAAAGACCGGGGTGTGGAATTATGACGGTTGACTTGAAGAAGGTTCTCATCCTAAATCTCCCGTATCTGCTGTTCGTGTATCTCTTTGATAAGCTCTGCCAGGCGGTGCGCCTTGCCCCCGGCCTTGACGCCTCTGAAAAGTTCCTGCATTTGAGTCAGGGCTTTACGGAGGTGTTTTCTTATGCGGCTCCCAGTCTGCATCCTCTGGACCTGCTGGTGGGCATCGCCGGGGCGGTCATCGTCCGGCTGGCGGTGTACGCCAAAGGGAAAAACGCCCGCAAATACCGCAAGGGTATTGAGTACGGCAGCGCCCGGTGGGGCACGGCGGCAGATATTGCCCCCTATGTCGATCCAGTCCCCGACTGGAACATCCCTCTGACCCAGACGGAAAAGCTCACCATGTCCAGCCGCCCAAAAAATCCCAAGTACGCCCGGAACAAAAATATCCTGGTCATCGGTGGCAGCGGCAGCGGCAAGACCCGGTTTTTCGTCAAACCCTCCCTCATGCAGATGCACAGTTCCTATGTGGTCACCGATCCCAAAGGACAGCTTTTGTCCGAGGTAGGGACCATGCTGCGGCAGGGCGCCCCCAAGCTGGACGAGAACGGAAAGCCCATGCAGGACGCCCGCGGGAAGGTCATCTATGAGCCGTACCGCATCAAGGTCCTCAACACCATCAACTTCAAAAAGAGCATGAAATACAACCCCTTCGCCTACATCCGCAGCGAAAAGGATATTTTGAAGCTGGTCAATGTCATCATTGCCAACACCAAAGGCGACGGAGAAAAATCCTCGGAAGATTTTTGGGTCAAGGCCGAACGGCTTTTGTACTGCGCTCTGATCGGGTACATCTGGTACGAGGCGGAGCCGGAGGAGCGAAACTTCCTCACGCTGCTGGAGCTCATCAACGCATCGGAGGCCAGAGAGGACGACGAGGAATTTCAAAGCCCCGTTGACCTGCTCTTTGCCAAGCTGGAGAAGGAGCACCCGGATCACTTCGCTGTGAAGCAGTACCGCAAATTCAAGTTGGCTGCCGGCAAAACCCTGAAATCCATCCTGATTAGCTGCGGCGCCCGCCTTGCCCCCTTCGATATTGCGGAGCTGCGGGAGATCATGTCGGACGACGAACTGGAGCTGGATACCCTGGGCGACCGGAAAACGGCGCTGTTCCTCATTATGAGCGACACGGACACCACCTTCAACTTCGTTATCGCCATGCTGCAAAGCCAGCTATTCAATCTCCTGTGCGACAAGGCGGACGACGTGTACGGTGGCAGGCTGCCCGTCCATGTGCGGTGCCTCCTGGACGAGTTCGCCAACATCGGGCAGATACCCAACTTTGACAAACTGATTGCCACCATCCGGAGCCGGGAAATCTCGGCTTCTATTATTTTGCAGTCCCAAAGCCAGTTAAAGACCATCTACAAGGATGCCGCGGATACCATTGTGGGCAACTGCGACACCACCTTGTTTTTGGGAGGCAAGGAGAAATCCACCCTGAAAGAAATCTCGGAGCTGCTGGGCAAGGAGACCATCGACAGCTTCAATCGATCCGAGAACCGGGGCAGCCAGGTTTCTCATGGCCTCAACTATCAGAAATTAGGAAAGGATATGCCATACTTGTTCGTGAAGAGTTCAGTTGCCTTGAATTTATCATGAACAGGGACACGATCAACTGGATTCTGAAAAAACTGAATACAGGAGGTCGAATATGGAGCATTTACCAAAGAAAATCCATCAAAACGGCATCAGCTACACGCTGGTGGGAGACTACTACATCCCCGATCTGGAGCTGCCGGAGGAAAGCCGCCCCATTGGGCAGTGGGGCCGGATGCACAAGGCGTTTCTGCAAGAACACCGGCCCGGCCAGTACAATGCACTGCTTCTGTCGGAAAAACTCTGGACATATCTTGCTGACCTGAACGAACAGGCCGCTGACCGGCTGGCGTGTATTGTCTCGCAGATGCAGGAGGCAGAGGGTGTCACCGAGGAACTGAAAGCCCGTGACCAGCTTGCGTGGGTCGGGGGCATGAACAGCATCCGCAGCCGGGCAGAGGAAATCATCCTGTCTGAGATGATTTTTGTCTGAGGGAGGTGGGCGCATGATTCTGGAAGAAATGTATAACGGCAGATTTTATCCCTGTGAAACGGTGGTCGCTGATTCATCGAGGTTCAAGCAGGCAGTCAAAGCCAGTGCCGCCCTGATGGACACTTTATCTGAGCGTCTGAGCAAAGAGGACTATGCACTGGTTGAAGAACTGCGGGAGCAGGTGGCAATCGCTCAATGTGAGGAAAACGAAAGCCACTTCAAATACGGCTTTTCGGCGGGGCTGCTTGTCCAGCAGGAAGCCCATGCGCAGGTGTCGCAGAAAGACAAAGAATAGCATCTTCAATAATGGCTGTTCCCAAACTGGGAACAACCACCACAACAGAATACAGCTTCATGAAAGCCATTTGCCAATCAACCGGCGGATGGCTTTTTTGCCGCTCAATTTCACTTCCGCTTACGTCTGGCCTTGCGGTTGGGCGGGATGGGGCTGGCCTTTCCTCTCATATTGTTGGGGCTTTTGAGCTGCTTGGACAGGCTCAGTATCCGCAGGAACGCCGAGAAGTCCTCCGAGGAAATCTTCTCAAAGGGTATCTGCAACTTATCGCAGAACTCGTGGATCAACATTTCTGTATCGCTGCCCTGCCCTATGGCCTGCTCAAATTTTTCCTTCACATCATCCAGCGTGGGCTGCGGGTCGGCGGTGGTCTTGTCCTTGCGGTGTGCTTCCCGGATGTCCCGGACGATGCTGTCCAGATCATCGTGCATAACGTGGCTGTAAAAGTCACTTTCCTGCACCTGCCCCAATTCCAGCGTCCGCATATAAAGGTCATCTTCTCCGGGCGCATACTTGCTCATGACGGTCTGCCGGGTTGCCTCCAACACCAGATTCATCTGCTCCACCCGCATATTGGCGATCTGGTCGATGCAGATTTCCATATCTATCATCAGCCGCCGGAAATTCGGGTGGGTAGCCAGTTCGCAGAGAAGCCGGTTGTTGATTTTGCCGCTGCTCAAAAGTTCCACCATATCATCACTCAGATGCAGAGATTGAAGTTCTGTGTTTGGGTGATTTTTATTTTCCGTCAGCCCCATCAGATAGTCGGTGGACACGCCGTAAAAGTCCGCCAGCGTTGCAATCGCAAACGGGCTGATGTCCTTATAGTCATCGCTTTCATATTTTCCCAGCGCCGATCTGGACAGGCCGGTCTGCTCCGCCAACTGTTCCAGCGTCAGGTGTTTGTCCACCACCCG
>NZ_NFIL01000007.1:0-105767 GCF_002161755.1 Flavonifractor sp. An4
ATGGGTACAGGGATATGGTGCATGACTGGGAAAAGTGATGGGGTTGAGAGGGTGGTATGGTATGTTGGTGCGGTCAGGATATGTGAGATTGTGGGTACGGTTTGTAAGTTACAGGTACAACCGGGACGAGTAAAATGCACATTGCCACACAGGGCCTGGTGTTACGGGAGGTCAACTACAAGGAGTCCGATAAGATCCTCACCGTCCTCACCGCCGAGGGGGGCAAGCGCACCGTAAAGGCCCGGGGCTGCCGGAAGAAAAACAGTCCCCTGGCGGCCTCCGTCCAGCTGTTGGTCTATTCCGACATGACCCTCTTCGCGTACCAGGACCGGATTACCCTCAACGAGGCCGAGTCCATCCGGCAGTTTTGGCACGTCAAATCCGACGTGGAGCTGCTGGCTTTGGGCTCCTACTTTGCCGAGGTGATGGAGGCGGTGGCGGTGGAGGGACGGCCCGATCCCGCCGCCATGTCCCTCATTCTAAACAGCCTTCACGCCCTGGACAAGCTGAACAAGCCCCAGGCTCTGGTGAAGGGAGCCTATGAGATGAAGCTCATGGCCCTGGAGGGCTATGAACCCCTGGCCGATGCCTGCGCGGTATGCGGCAGGCCTGACCCGGAAAAGCCCATGCTGAACCTGGCGGAGGGCGTGCTCCACTGTGCCTCCTGCAAAAGCGAGGTGGGGGAGGGCACTTCCCTGCCCCTGACGGAAGGGGCGTTGTCCGCCCTGCGGCATATTCTCTACGGCGATCCCAAGCGGCTGTTCTCCTTTCAACTGGACCAAGGGGGGCTGGACTGCCTGGCCCGGGTGTGTGAGGGCTTCCTGCGCACCCAGCTGGACCGGGGATTCCGTACCCTGGATTTTTATCATGAACTGAAAGCGGGGATGTAACATGGAACTGTATGTGGCAGATGCCTTTACCACCGTGCGCTTTTCCGGCAACCAGGCCGGCGTAGCTCTTCTGGGGGAGGGAAACTTCCCTGAGGAATCCCTGATGTGCGCCCTGGCCGGGGAATTGAAGCATTCCGAAACCGCTTTTGTCCGCCGGACTGGGGACAGAGCCTTCCATATCCGCTACTTCACCCCCGCTGAGGAGGTGGACCTGTGCGGCCACGCCACCATCGCCGCTTTCACCGTCTTGCGGGATACCGGGGCCATTGTTCCCGGAGATTACGCCCTCCATACCCGCTCCGGGGACCTGGAGATCGGGGTGGGAGCGGACGCCGTGTGGATGGATATGGCGCCCCCCACCGATGGCCCTACCTTCTCAGAGGAGGAGCAGGGGGCGCTGTACGCCGCCTATGGTCTCTCTCTCGCTGACCGGCCGGAGGGGCTGGAGCCCCAGGCAGTGAGTACCGGGCTGATGGACATTTTGCTACCGGTGCGTGACCTGGATACCCTGGACCGGGCTGTCCAGAACGAGGCGGAGGTCACCCGTCTGTCGGAGCACTACAACGTGGTGGGGGTGCATATGTTCTGCCCCCATACCCCGGACGCCGCCGCCCACTGCCGCAATTTCGCCCCCCTGTACGCCATCCCGGAGGAGGCGGCCACCGGCACCTCCAATGGGGCCCTGACCTACTACCTGTTCCGCCGGGGACTGATCCAGGCCGGGGCGGATAACCGTTTTGTGCAGGGAGAGAAGATGGGCAAGCCCTCTGAGATCCTGAGTCGCATCACCGAGGATAACGGTAGTGTGAAGGTACGGGTGGGAGGCCGGGCCCTGATTACCCTGAAATGTGAACTGATGGGATAACCCACAGGGGCGGGACACTGGCCCGCCTCTGGATATCATGCAATTTGGAGAACCTACATGACCGATTTATTTGAAAAATCCATTCAAACTCTGGAACTGCCCCGGGTGCTGGAGAAGCTGGCCGAGCAGGCGGTGACCGAGGAGGGCAAGGACCGCTGTCTGGCCCTGCGCCCCCTGACCGATGTGGACGACGTGCAGCGGGCTTTGGACGAGACCACCGCCGCGGTGAATATGACCGCTCTGCGGGGCTCGCCCTCCTTCTCAGGTGTGCGGCCGGTGGGAGCCTCCCTCCAGCGTGCCAACATGGGGGGCGCCCTCAATACCCGTGAGCTGCTGGACATCGCCGCTGTACTGCGCTCCGCACGCTCCGCCAAGGAGTACGGCGAAGGAGAGGGGGACCGGGCCAAGACCTGCATCGACCACCTGTTCCGCTCTCTCACCTCTAACCGGTTCCTGGAGGAGCGCATCACCGGGGCCATCGTGGGGGAGGACGAGATTGCCGACGCCGCCAGCCCCGAGCTGGCCTCCATCCGGCGGCACATCCGGGCTACCGCCTCCAAGGTGCGGGACATCCTGAATAAGCTGATCTCCTCCAACCAGTCCAAGTACCTCCAGGAGTCCATCATCACCCAGCGCAACGACCGCTATGTGGTGCCGGTGAAGTCGGAGCACAAGAACGACGTGCCCGGCCTGGTCCACGACGTGTCCTCCTCCGGCTCCACCTTCTTCATTGAGCCCATGGGAGTGGTGAAGGCCAACAATGAGCTGCGGGAGCTCCAAGCCAAGGAGGAGAAGGAGATTGAGCGCATCCTGGCGGAGCTGTCCGCCCAGTGCGCCCAGTACAAAGAGGACATCAGCCAGGACTATGACCTGCTCATCATTCTGGACGTGATCTTTGCACGGGCCAAGCTGGCCTACCGGATGCGGGCGGGCGCGCCCCGGCTGTCCGACCAGGGCCTCTATCTGCGGAAGGCCCGCCACCCTCTGCTGGACCCCAACAAGGCTGTGGCCAATGACCTGATGCTGGGAGAGAACTTCGATACCCTGGTCATCACCGGTCCCAACACTGGCGGTAAGACGGTTACCCTCAAGACCATCGGCCTTTTGACCCTCATGGCCCAGTGCGGCCTCCACATCCCCGTGGGGGACGGCAGCTGTGTAAAAGTCTTTGACCGGGTGTTGTCCGACATCGGTGATGAGCAGTCCATTGCCCAGAATTTGTCCACATTTTCCTCCCACATGGTGAACATTGTGGGGATTTTGCAGGAGGCGGACGACCGCACCCTCATCCTCTTCGACGAGCTGGGTGCTGGTACCGACCCCATCGAGGGCGCGGCTCTGGCCGCCGCCATCATCGAGTCCGCCCGGGAGATGGGGGCCCTGGTGGCCGCCACCACCCACTATGCCGAGCTGAAGGTGTATGCCATGACCACCCCGGGAGTGGAGAACGCCTCCTGCGAGTTCGACGTGGACTCCCTGGCGCCTACCTACCGGCTGCTCATCGGCATCCCCGGCAAGTCCAACGCCTTTGCCATCTCCGAGCGGCTGGGCCTGCCCAAGTCCATCATCCAGAAGGCCGCCGCCCGCATTGACGCGGAGAACGTTCGCTTTGAGGATGTGCTCACCCAGCTGGACGAACAGCGCCAGGAGATGGAGAAGGAGAAGGAGGCCGCAGCACGCCTCCGCCGGGAGATGGAGGAGACCGCCAAGGCCTCCCGGGAGTACAAGGCCCAGATGGATGCCCAGCGCCGGAAGGCGGTGGAGAAGGCCCAGGCGGAGGCCCGTGCCATCCTGGACGAGGCCAGGGACACCGCCGACCAGGTGTTCAAGGAACTGAACGAGATGCGCCGCCGCCAGCGGAAGGAAGAGGACTGGCAGAAGATAAACGATGAGCGGGCGGCGCTGCGCCATCGCCTCAACGAGGCGGAAGGCAAGCTGGGCCAGCGGCCCGAGGCCCCCGTGCCCCCGTCCACCCGTCCGGCCCAGGCTGGCGATACAGTGGAGCTGGTGAAGATGGGCACCCAGGCTACCGTGCTCTCCGTCAACAAGGACGGCTCCCTCCAGCTTCAGGCCGGTATCCTGAAGATCACCGCCAAACAGGACGAGGTCCGGGTGGTGGAAGGGGAGAGCGTCAAGGCCGCCAAGAAGGTGGTGGCCCGGGCAGAGCACAAGCTGCGCTCCCTGGGAGCCTCTCCCGAGGTGGATCTGCGGGGCATGATGACCGACGAGGCCATCGGTGCCTTGGACCTGTTCCTGGACAACGCGGTGCTGGGCCGGCTTAACGAGGTGCGCATCATCCACGGCAAGGGCACCGGTGCGGTGCGCAAGGCGGTGCGGGAGCACCTCAAGCGCAGCCGCTATGTGAAGTCCTTCCGCCCCGGCCGCTACGGCGAAGGGGAGGATGGTGTAACCATTGCCGAACTGAGATAGAACAGCCCTACGTCCCCTCGGAGAGCGGAGGGGGGCACGCGGGGGGAACTGGTGCCCGCCCGCGAGGCGCGGCTTTGGAGCGAAGCGACAGGCTTTCCGCAGAAAGCCTCCGCGCCGTGAGGACGGTGTGACCATCGCCGAGCTGCGGTGATGGAGTTTCCGTTCTGATTCGGAAATAAAACCAGAGAGTTCGTCATTCAAAACAGATTCTTGCACGGATTTTGTGCATTTTGTCATTGACGGTTTGGGATAAATTTGCTATCCTATTATACGAAGTATGCGAATGCATCTTGGGGGGAAACGCTATGTATATGAAAGAGGCAGTTGTGAACAACCAGGTCGGCCTGCACGCCAGACCGGCTACGTTCTTCATCCAGAAGGCCAATGAGTTCAAGAGCTCTATTTGGGTGGAGAAGGACGAGCGGAGAGTCAATGCCAAGAGCCTGCTGGGTGTGCTTTCTCTGGGGATCGTCAAGGGGACTTCCATTAACCTCATTGCAGACGGCCCCGACGAGAAGGAAGCTGTGGAGGCTCTCATCGAGCTGATCTCCTCCAACTTCTCTGAGTAAGCGACCAAAGCGAGAGAAAAAAGCGCCGCATCTGCGGCGCTTTTTTTGATAGTAGGGTTGCCATGTACGGCAGAAAGGAGGGCTTGTAGTTTTTGCTATGACCTTTGACGAGTTAAAAGAAAAAGCCCATGCCCTGCCGCTGAAGCCGGGCGTATATATCATGCAGGATGCCAAAAATGTGGTCATCTATGTGGGCAAGGCCAAGGCCTTGAAGAACCGGGTGAGCCAGTACTTTGCCAACCTGGCCTCCCACACCGAAAAAACCCGGGCCATGGTGAGCCAGATCGACCACTTTGACGTCATTGTGGCTGACTCCGAGTTTGAGGCTCTGGTGCTGGAAAATTCCCTCATCAAGCGCCACCAGCCTCGGTACAACATCCTGCTCAAGGACGACAAGGGCTACCCCTACATCCGGCTGACGGTGAAGGAGGAGTACCCCAGATTCTCTCTGGCTAACAAGGCGGCGGAGGACGGAGCCCGGTACTTCGGCCCCTACGGCAGCCGGGGCAATACCCAGAACATCATTGACGCGCTGCGGGTGGCCTTACGCCTGCCTTCCTGCAATAAAAAGTTCCCCCGGGATATCGGCAAGGAGCGGCCCTGCCTCAACTACCATATGGGCCAGTGCGACGGCTACTGCCGGAAGGACATGGATCAGAGCCGCTACCGGGAGGCCATCGACCAGGCCGTCCGCCTGCTGGAGGGCAAGTTCCAGGAGGTAGGGGACGAGCTGAAAGCAGAGATGGAGCTGGCCGCCGAGGAGCTGCGCTTTGAAAAGGCCGCCGAGCTGCGGGACCGCTATAAGGCCATCGAGCTGCTGGGCAAGCGGCAGAAGGTGGTGGCCGGTTCCCTGGCCGACACCGACGTGGTGGGCTTCCACAAGGGGGAGGCCACCAAGAGCTGCTTTGTGGTGCTCCACTTTGTGGAGGGCGAGCTGGCCGCCAAGGACTGGGACCTGATCGATACCCCCATGGAGGAGGAAACAGCGGACATTTTGTCCGCCCTGGTGCGGCAATACTATGGAGGCCGGGGAAACCTGCCCCGGCAGATCCTGCTGCCCTGTGAGCTGGAGGACGAGGTGCCGCTCATGTGGATGCTGTCCGAGGACGCAGGCCGCAAGGTGGAGCTGGTCACCCCCCAGCGGGGCGCCAAGATGGACCTGATCCGTCTGGCCAACAAGAACGCGGTGGAGGAAGTGGAGCGCTGGACCACCCGGGAGGAACGGCAGAGCAAACTGATGGAGCTGCTGGGCAAGCTGCTGGACCTGGAGGAGCCGCCCCGCCGCATCGAGTCCTACGACATCTCCAACCAGGGCTCCGACGACATTGTGGCCTCCATGGTGGTGTATGTGAACGCCCGGCCCCTGAAGCGGGACTACCGCCACTTCAAGCTGAAGGACATGGACGGCCCCGACGACTACGCCTCCATGGAGCAGGTGCTGACGCGGCGGTTCAAGCGCTACCTGGAGGGGGACGAGAAATTCGCGGACAAGCCCGACCTGCTGCTCATTGACGGCGGCGTCAACCACGCCAATGTGGCGGTGCGGGTGCTGGAGGGGCTGGGCCTGTCCATCCCCGTCTTCGGCATGGTGAAGGACGACCGCCACCGTACCCGGGCCCTGGTGACGCCGGAGGGTAGGGAGATCGGCATCCAGGGTAATCAGGCCATTTTCTCCCTCATCGGCCAGATCCAGGAGGAGACCCACCGCTTTGCCATTGAGTTCCACCGCCAGCAGCAGAACCAGCGGGTGAAGGGCTCGGTGCTGGATCAGATCCCCGGCGTGGGGGAGAAACGGCGGAGCGACCTGCTCAAGCACTTCAAGAGTATCAAAAAGATCAAGGAAGCCACCCAGGCCCAGCTGGCGGAGGTGGTGCCCAAAAACACCGCTCAAGCGGTATTTGACTATTTTCATCCGAAAGGGGAAGGACCCACATGAGAGTGATCACCGGAATTGCCCGGGGTCGTAAGCTGAAAGAGCTGCCCGGCCTGGAGACCCGGCCCACCACCGACAAGGTGAAGGAATCGGTTTTCAATATCGTTCAGTTCGACATTGAGGGCCGGCAGGTGCTGGACCTGTTTGCCGGCACCGGCCAGATGGGCATCGAGGCCCTGTCCCGGGGGGCGGCCTTCTGTACCTTCGTGGATCTGCGGCGGGAAGCAGCGGCGGTGGTGCGGGAGAACCTGGCCCACACCAAGCTGGCGGACAGTGCCAAGGTGATCCAGGGGGATTATCTGGCCTTTCTCACCGGCTGCCGGGAGAAATTTGACCTGGTTTTCCTGGACCCGCCTTACGGCACCGGTATGCTGGAAAAGGCCCTGGAGACCATCGCCAAGATTGACATCATGACGGAAAATGGTATAATAGTTTGCGAAAGCGCCGCTGAGTCGGTGCTGCCGGAGCTGGAAGGCCCCTACGAGAAGGGCCGGGAGTACCGCTACGGCAAGATCAAACTCACCCTCTATCACCGTACCGTCGGCAACAGGATGTGAAGCCCTTATGAAGACAGCCATCTACCCCGGCAGCTTTGATCCCATCACGCTGGGGCATCTCAATATTATCAAGCGGGCAGCCGTCTGCTTTGACCGGCTCATCGTCTGCGTGCTGGTGAACTCGGAGAAGGTGAACCGGGGCCTCTTCACCCCGGAGGAGCGCACGGAGCTCATCCGCAAGGTGGTGACTAAGCTGCCCAATGTGGAGGTGGATTGCTCCTCCACTCTGCTGGCGGAGTACGCCCGGCAGAAGAAGGCCTGTACTCTGGTGAAGGGTCTGCGGGCGGTGTCCGATTATGAGAATGAGCTGCAGATGGCCCTCATCAATCGAAAACTCAATCCCAGGCTGGAGACCATGTTTTTGCCGTCCAGCGCCAAGTACACCTATGTCAGCTCCAGCGTGGTCAAGGAAATGGCCCGTTACGGAGCGGATCTGTCGGACTTTCTCCCCCGTGAGATCATTGAGGACGTCCGGCAAAAAATCGAAAGCGGGAGGGATCGCTGATGGCCACCGGTGTGGAAGAATTACTGGATATGCTCTATGAGATGATTGAAGACGCCAAAAATATGCCCCTGAGCAGCGATAAGTGCATTCTGGAGCGGGACAAGGCTCTGGATCTGCTGGATGAAGTGCGGGGTCAGTTCCCCATGGAGCTCAGCGAGGCCAAGAAGCTGATCGCCGCCCGTACCGACTATATCAATTCCGCCAAGCGGGAGGCCGAGCTCATCCGCAAGCAGGCCGAGGAGCAGGCCCGCCAGATGGTGTCTGAGAACGAACTGCTGGCCCAGACCAAGCAGAAGGCCAACGAGATGATGCGTACCGCCGAAGAGCGCAGCCGGGACCTGCGGAAGGCGGCCAACGACTACTGTGAGGACGCCCTCCGCCGCACCGAGGAGGCGGTGGCCGAGGCCTATGACGAGATCAAGAAGTCCCGCGCCCGGTTCCGGGCGGTGGCCGGCGGCAGCAGCCCCCAGAACAGCCGTCAGCCCTACGATGCTGAGGCCGACGAATAACAGCAAAACGGCTCCCTGACCGACTGCGGCGGGGAGCCGTTTTTTTCCATTATCCTATTTACATAATGCGATAAAATTGTGATTTTTTTTGCACCATACCACCAGGTATGGTGCTTTTTGCTGCCGATTGGAAACGAAAAGGAATCGAACGTATGTTTTTAATGCGGAAAAGCACGACTTTCGTATAAAAAACAGGGAGTTTTGGGGTTAAAAAAGAGTAAAAAACTATTGCAATTCCGTTACAGAACCTTTATACTGAAGGGGACGGTGGAGCGAAATGGGGGAAAACCCCGCTCAAAGACACCAAAGTGGAGGGAAGTGAAGGGCGTGACCGGTACCTACGAGCATAGCATCGACGGCAAGGGACGCCTGTTCATTCCCGCCAAACTCCGGGAGGAACTGGGGGTCACCTTCTATCTGGCTATGGGCGTGGACGCCTGTCTGGCCATCTATCCCCAGTCCACCTGGGATCGGTTTACAGAAAAATTTTCTTCCCTTCCCATGAGCCAGTCTAAGGCTATGCGTCCCCTCTTTGCCAATGCCGCTAAGTGCGAGCTGGACAGTCAGGGCCGCATCGTGATTCCCCAGAAGCTGCGGAAGTATGCCGGACTGGACAAGGACGTGGTCATCATCGGCGTCAATGATCGGGCCGAGATCTGGAGTGCCGATGCCTGGCAGGCCCAGGAAGAGGAAGAAATGACGCCGGAGAAGATGTCCGCCTGTATGGAGATGCTGGGGTTCTGAGATGAGTGAAACGGGATTTTCTCACAAGCCGGTACTGCTGGCGGAATGTATTGAAGCGCTGAATATCCGGCCGGATGGCATTTATCTGGACGGCACCCTGGGCCGGGCAGGTCACAGCCGGGAGATCGTCAAGCGGTTGACCAGCGGCAGGCTGATCTGCGTGGACCGGGACCAGGCGGCCCTGAACGCGGCAGAGGAGCGGCTGGCCCAGTGGCGGGACAAGGTTACCCTGGTCCACAGCAACTTCTGCGAGCTGGACGCCATTCTGGACAAGCTGGGTCTGGAGGGCGTGGACGGAATGCTCTTCGACCTGGGTGTGTCTTCTCCTCAGCTGGACGACGGATCCAGAGGCTTCTCCTATATGGCGGACGCGCCGCTGGATATGCGGATGGACCAGTCCGACGGACTGACCGCCCGCATCGTGGTGAATGAGTGGCCTCAGGAGGAACTGCGGCGCATTCTGTGGCAGTACGGCGAGGAGCGCTATTCCTCCGCCATTGCGGGAGCCATTGTGCGCGCCCGGGAGAAAAAGCCGGTGGAGACCACCCTGGAACTGGTGGACATTATTAAGGGGGCCATGCCCGCCTCCGCCCTGCGGGAGAAGCAGCACCCTGCCAAGCGGTCTTTTCAGGCCATCCGCATCGCGGTCAACGACGAGCTGGGCTCGGTGGACAAGATGGTGCGCTCCGCAGTGCCCCGCCTCAACCCCGGCGGCCGGCTGGCGGTGATCTCATTCCACTCTCTGGAGGACCGCATCGTGAAGAACGGCCTGGCGGAGTATGCAAAAGGATGCACCTGTCCCCCCGATTTCCCGGTATGTGTGTGCGGGAAAAAGCCTCAGATTAAATTGATTACCCGGAAGCCCATTGTATCCGGTCCGGAAGAACTGGAAGAGAATCCCCGTGCCCGCAGCGCCAAATTGCGGGTGGCGGAGAAGCTGAGAGAGAGATAACGGCAGATTTACAAATGAGAATGGAGTGGAGCAGCCATGGCAACTGCCGTGAAGCGCAGAAAGTATTCCAAATATGATACCATCCCTTTCCCCATGTATGACGGCTCCGCAGCCCGGCAGCTGGAGCAGGAAGAGGTCCTGCGTCCCCGTCCGCTGGTCCGGCCCCGGGAACGTGCGGTGGTCCGTCCCAAGGTTCGGGTACGGGAGGCGGGTATCGTCTCTCCCTTTGCCGTGGTGGGTTTCCTGGCGGTACTGGTTTTCGCGGTGCTGCTGCTGTTCAGCTATGTACAGCTGGCGGTGATCTCCGATCAGGTGGTAAGCCTGCGGTCCGATCTGACCGGCCTGAAAACGGAGGAAGCCAAGCTGCGTGCTCAGTATGAGCTGGCCTACGATCTGGAGAGCATCGAGCAGAACCTGACCGACAGCGGCGCCATGGTCAAGCCCCAGAATGGTCAGATCATCTACGTGGACCTGTCCGAGCCTGACTCGGTGACCTACTTCCAGCAGGAAGAGGAGGCCACCGGTGTGGAGGGGGCCGTGGAGAGTATGCATTCCATCTTTACGGAGATTGTGGAATATTTCAGTTGATCAGCGCCATATACTGCATCAGCGGGCAGAAAAGGAAGCGGGCGTCCTTGAACGCCTATAGCAGAAGGCAGCAAGTGAGTGAGAGAGAGGGCGTAAGAAAAGAAATTTTCTTACGCCCTCCTGCGGTATTTCAAGCCGTGGAGCAGCATACAAGTGCTGTATGATCCCAAGCGAGGTGAGCCGGAAATGGCAGAAAAAAGAAAGAAAGGCACTCGAATCATCCGGCAGAAGCCGGACCGGCGGGCCAACCGCACCATTCTGATCCGCAGTTTGTTCCTGATGGTGCTGTTTGGACTGGTGGCATTTATCCCCCTGTTTTTCAAGCTGTGGCAAATCCAGATCAGTCAGCATGACTACTATCAGGAACTGGCGGTGCAGCAGCAAACCAGAGACAGCACCGTTACCGCCAACCGGGGCACCATCTATGACAGCCAGGGGGCCGTGCTGGCCATGAGCGCCACGGTGTACAATGTGCAGCTCTCCCCCAAGGATCTGCTGGAGACCCAGGAGACCTATCGGGAGAAGGTGGAGGACGCTCAGGAGAATGGCGGCACGCTGCCCGACTATCCGGAGCCTACCGACCAGTTTGTGGCGGAGAACCTGGCGTCCATCCTGAACCTGGAAGTTGAGGATGTGATGAAGCATCTGGAGAACAAGAACTCCCAGTATGAGATCATCAAATACCGGGTGGAGCCAGAGGAGTCGGAGGCGGTACAGGAATTTATCACCGAGAATCACCTGTCCCACGGCATCTACCTGATGCCCACCAGCAAGCGGTACTACCCCAAGGGAAGCCTGGCAGCCCATGTGGTGGGCTGGGTCAACCCCAATACCGACAATGTGGGCGCCTACGGGCTGGAGGCCCAGTTCGAAGAGGAACTGTCCGGTCAGACCGGCCGGGTGGTCACCGCCAAGGACGGTGTGGGCACCGAGCTGCTCTACCGCTTTGAGGACTACTACGACGCCACCGACGGCAACAATCTGACCCTCACCATCGACGCCACCATTCAGTCCTACTGTGAGAGTATCCTCCAGGAGGGTGTGGAGCAGTTCGATATACAAGACGGTGCCTTCTGCCTGGTAATGGACCCCAACACCGGGGCCATCCTGGGTTGGGCCAACTCCCCCACCTTTGATCTGAACGATCCCTGGACTGTCAGCGACCCGGTGCTTCTCCAGTATCTGGAGGACATCAAGAGCGGCGGATACACCAAGGAGGAGGCCTATACGAAGGCGCTGGCTGAGGGCGCCACCGCTCAGGAGGCCTACGACGCGGCCGTCCAGGAGGCGGAGAAGGAGGTCCTTTACAGCCAGTGGGCCAACAAGGCGGTAACCAGCTCCTATGAGCCCGGTTCCACCTTCAAGTCCATCGTGCTGGCTGCCGCCTTGGAGGAGGGCGTGATCAGTGAGAGCGACCACTTCTACTGTAGCGGTGTGGCCCAGGTAGATGGGTGGAACGGTGACCCCATCCGCTGTTCCAAGCGCGATGGCCACGGTGACCAGGACCTGGCCCAAGCGGTGGCCAACTCCTGTAACCCTGCTTTCATCGAGATCGGCAAGCGGCTGGGAGCGGAGAAGTTCTACGACTATCTGGAGGACTTCGGCTTCCTGGAAAAGACCGGAATCGATATGCAGGGTGAGACCACCGGCGTGATTTGGAGCCGGGACGATTTTACCAATGTAGACCTGGCGGTGGCCTCTTTCGGCCAGCGTTTCCAGGTTACCCCCCTGCAGCTCATCACCGCCGCCTCTGCCGTGGTCAACGGCGGCCACCTGATGCAGCCCTATGTGGTGAGCCAGATTACCGACGCCGACGGCAACGTACTCCAGCACACCGAGCCCACCGAAGTGCGGCAGGTCATCAGCGAGCAGACCAGCGAGCGGTGCCGGGCCATCCTGGAAAAGGTGGTGGACGGCGGTACCGGTAAGAACGCCGCCGTGGAGGGCTACCGCATCGGCGGTAAGACCGGTTCCTCCCAGACCCTGAAGGGCGACGACCACACCATCGTCTCCTTCCTGGGCTTCGCCCCGGCGGACGATCCCCAGGTGGTCATCCTGCTGGCTTACGACAGCCCCAAGCCGGTGAGCCCCGGCTCCAACTATACGGCGGACAACTGGTACATCAGCGGCGGTAATATGGCTGCCCTCAAGGCTGGCGAGCTGATGGAAAAGATTCTGGACTATCTGGGTGTGGAGAAGAGCTACTCTGCCACCGCCGATGTGATGGTACCCAACCTGACCGGTCTGAATCTGGCTGACGCCACCACATCCCTGAAGAAGAATAACCTGTCCATCCGGGTGGTGGGCGACGGCGACACCGTCACCGGCCAGATCCCGGCCAAGGGAGCATCCATCCCCGGCGGCAGCGAAGTGGTGGTCTATATGGGCGCCGAAGTTCCCACCGACCAGGTCCAGGTGCCCAGCGTCATCGGCCTGAACGTAGAGCAGGCCAAGGCGAAGCTGTCCGCCCAGGGCCTCTACCTGAAGGCCAGCGGCGCCTCTGAGTTCGGTTCCACTGTGGTGGCTTATGAGCAATCCACCCCGGCGGGTACCAGCGTGGACCGGGGCACCACCATTGAGGTGCGCTTTACCGACTCCACGGCCAGCGGCGCGGGCCTGTAATTACCTTCCCCTGTGGGGAGAAAGCGGGGTGTGAGCATGAAGCTGAATGAAGTGCTGGCGGGTGTGAAGCTAACGGCCCGTCACATCCAGGATGTGGAAATTTCAGGCATCTGCTATGACACCCGAGATATGATCTCCGGCTGCCTCTTCGTGGCCCTGCCGGGCTACAAGACCGACGGCCACAAGTACATTCAGCAGGCGCTGGATCAGGGGGCGGCGGCCATCTTGTGCCGCCGCCCGCCGGCGGAAGAGGGCCCGTGGCTGGTCACAGAAAACCCACGGGCGGCCCTGGCTGCGGTATCCGCCAACTGGTTTGGACATCCAGCGGAGGAACTGACGGTGCTGGCTGTTACCGGTACCAACGGCAAGACCACCACCACCTATCTGCTGAAAGCCATGCTGGAGGGGGTGCTGGGGGCGAAAGTCGGTCTCATCGGCACCAACCAGAATATGATCGGCCAGGAGGTTCTGCCTGCCCACCGCACCACTCCGGAGTCCTGGGAGGTGCAGAAGCTGCTGCGGGAGATGGCGGATGCCGGATGCAGCCATGTGGTGATGGAGGCCTCCTCCCACGCCCTGGTGCTTCATCGTCTGGACGGCATCTCCTTTCGGGCTGGTATCTTCACCAATCTGACTCAGGATCATCTGGACTTTCACAAAACCATGGAGGCCTACCGGCAGGCCAAGGGCCTGCTGTTTCACCAGTGTGGTACAGCGGTACTTAACCTGGACGATGAGGCCGGACGGTATTACGCCCAGAGCGTACCCTGTCCTTCTTTTACTTACTCTGAGAGCCGGGATGAGGCCGATCTCACCGCCAAGAATCTGAGGCTTTTCCCCGACCGGGTGGAGTTTGAGGCAGTGACCATGGACGCCATTGCCCGGGTCCGCCTGCCTATTCCCGGCGGCTTTACCATCTACAACGCCCTGGGCGTCATTGCCTGTGGCCTGACCCTGGGTCTGCCTCTGGGACAGATCGCATCCTCTCTGGCCAATGCCAAGGGAGTGAAGGGCCGCATTGAGGTGGTGCCGGTACCGGCGGACTACACAGTGCTCATTGACTATGCCCATACCCCGGATGCTCTGGAGAACATTCTTACCACCGTCCGAGACTTTACCAAAGGCCGGGTGATCTGTCTGTTTGGCTGCGGCGGTGACCGGGACCGGTCCAAGCGTCCCCAGATGGGAGCCATCGCCGGGCAGCTGGCCGATGTGGCGGTGGTTACCTCCGATAACCCCCGCACCGAGGAGCCCCAGGCCATTATTCAGGACATCCTGAAGGGGATGGAGGGCACTGGAGCCCAGCGCCATGTGGAACCAGACCGGCGGCGGGCCATTGCCCTGGCCCTCTCCCTTGCCCAGGCTGGGGATACGGTGGTACTGGCGGGCAAAGGCCATGAGACCTATCAGGAGATCGGCGGTGTGCAGTATCATCTGGACGAGAGAGAGGAAGTAGCTTCCTTTTTTGCCGGAGAGAAGCAGAACTTTGTTGCATTTTAGAGTGGAAACCAGGGACAGTCTGTGATAGAATACCACGTTGGTCCATTTGGAACGGACAAAATTTGAGCTGTAAGAGGCTTTGGAGGTTGCAAAAGAGATGTTGAGGATCGTCATCAGCTGCCTGATCGGGTTTGTGGTGGCCGCTCTGGCGGGCCGGGTGCTCATTCCCGTGCTGCGGCGCATGAAGGCTGGCCAGTCCATCAAGGAGATTGGCCCCACCTGGCATATGTCCAAACAGGGTACCCCCACCATGGGCGGACTCATGTTTATCATCGCCGCCATCGTGGCGGTGGCCGCTCTGAGCTGGCAGGATTTTGCCGCTGGGAAGTTCGGCGGCGGATTTGTTCTGCTCTTTGCCCTGGTGTTTGGCATCATCGGCTATATCGACGACTATTTTAAGGTAAAGAAGCATGAGAACACCGGCCTGACCGCCCCCCAGAAGTTCATTCTGCAGCTGGCGGCAGCCATCCTGTTCACTGTGCTCATGCGCAACTTCGGCTATCTGACCCCCGACCTGTATATCCCCTTCTTCAACGTGACCCTGTCGGTGCCCTGGCCGGTATATATGGTGTTTGCCGCCTTTGTTATGGTGGGCTGCGTCAATGCCGTCAACATCACCGACGGCATCGACGGTCTGGCCAGCGGCGTTACCATGCCGGTGATGCTCTTCTTCACCGCCGTGGCCTGTTGGTGGGGCCACTATGAGCTGGGCATTTTCTCCGGTGCTCTGCTGGGCGGCCTGGCCGGTTTCCTGATCTACAATTTCCATCCTGCTAAGGTATTCATGGGCGACACCGGCTCCCTCTTCCTGGGCGGCGCGGTGTGCGGCCTGGCCTTTGCGCTGGATATCCCCCTGGTGCTCATCCTGGTGGGCATCATCTACATTGCGGAGACCCTGTCCGACATTATACAGGTTGGATACTTTAAGCTGACCCACGGTAAGCGGATCTTCCGCATGGCCCCCCTCCACCATCATCTGGAGATGGGCGGCTGGAGTGAGGTCAAACTGTTCTGCGTGTTTACCGGGATTACCCTGGTGATGTGCGCGCTGGCTTTCTGGGGGGTCATGTACCGCTGACCCATTGGCATCGTGATACGGGAGGTGACAGACCATGGTAAAACGCAGACGAGACCTGACGGTGATGCAGCAGCTGGCCCGGGGGCCTATCGATATCCCGTTTCTGATGCTGGTGGTGATCCTTACCGCCATTGGCGTGATTGCGGTGTTTTCTGCGTCTTATCCCACCGCCATGCAGGAGGGGCTGGATCCGGCCAACTATTTTATCAAGCAGGCCGGGTTTGGCGTGGTGGGCCTGATCGCCATGTTCCTGATCTCCAAGATTAACTATCAGACCTTCCGTGGCCTGTCCATTTTCGTGCTGGGCATCTCCATTATCCTGCTGGTGCTGGTCATTCCCTTCGGCTACGGCAAGAGCACTGTGGGCGCCCAGCGGTGGATCAGTCTGCCCATCATCGGCGGTTTCCAGCCCTCTGAGATTGCCAAGGTGGGCGTCATCATGTACTTCGCGGCCCGCCTGTCCAAGCGCAATACGGAGAAGCACAAGCGGCTGCCGCCCCGCCACCCCCTCAGCGGTCTCTATGCCTGGCTGGATGAGAAGGGCGTTTTGGAGCCCATCCCCTATTTCCTCATCCTGGGTCTGGTGGCCATTCTGATGCTGATGGAGCCCCATATGTCGGGTACCATCCTGGTGCTGGTAGGGGGGGCGTCAGTGCTCTTTGCCGCCGGTATCAAGCTGTACTGGTTCATCGGCGGCGGAGCGGCGGCAGCGGCCGGCCTCTTCTTCATCATGACCCAGACCAGCTACATGGCCACCCGTCTGGCCATCTGGAAAGACCCGTGGAACGACGGAATGAATGGCCGGGACAAGGGCTTCCAGATCATCCAGTCCCTTTATGCCATTGGCTCCGGCGGTCTGCTGGGCGTGGGCTTCGGCAAGAGCCGCCAGAAGTTCCTCTACCTGCCCGAGTCGGAAAACGACTATATCTTCTCCATCTGGTGCGAGGAGATGGGCTTTGTAGGGGCGGCCATTGTTATTCTGCTGTTTATCCTGCTGGTGATCCGGGGGTACTGGATCGCCGTCCATGCCCGGGACCGCTTCGGTGCCCTGCTGGTGGTAGGCATTACTACCCTGACGGCTGTACAGGTTTTTCTGAACATCTCTGTGGTCACCAACCTGATCCCCTCCACTGGTATCTCCTTGCCATTCTTCAGCTATGGAGGCACGGCATTGATGATCCAGTTGGCGGAGATGGGTATGGTATTGTCAGTATCACGACAAATACCGGCGCCCAAACAAGAATAGTGCGATGCAGGAGGGAAATGGGTAAATGAAAATCCTCTTTACCTGCGGCGGGACCGCGGGTCATGTGAATCCCGCGGTGGCCCTGGCCCAGATGTTCCAGGCCCGCAATCCGGGCTGTCAGGTGCTTTTTGTGGGAGCCGACGGCGGTATGGAGACCCGGCTGGTGCCCAAGGAGGGCTATGAGATCCAGACAGTGACCATTACCAACTTCCAGCGGTCCATCACCCCGGCGGCCATTGGACACAACATTAAGACCCTGCTGAATATGAATAAATCCAAGAAGCAGGCCAACGCCATTCTGGACCGGTTCCGGCCTGACCTGGTGGTGGGTACCGGCGGCTACGCCTCCTACCCCGTGGTCAATGCGGCGGCAGCCCGTGGGATTCCCACCGCCGTCCACGAATCCAACGCCGTTCCCGGCCTTACCACCAAGACCCTGTCCAAGGTGGTGGACGCGGTAATGGTGGGCTTTGAGGAGAGCCGCGGCCACTATGAGGATCCCTCCAAGGTGGTGGTGACTGGCACCCCGGTCCGGGAAGACTTCTTCCGCTACAACCGGAAGGAAGCCCGGGAAAAGCTGGGCTTTACCGACGACCGGCCCCTGGTGGTGTCGGTGTGGGGCAGCCTGGGTGCCAAGGTGATGAACGAGCAGATCACCGACTGCATTGTCCGGGAGTGCCGGGCGGGCGCGCCCTGGCGGCATATCCACGGCGCAGGCCGCAACTATGAGCAGGTCCTGGCCGGTTTGAAAGAGCAGGGCATTGACCTGGCTCAGTATCCCGGCGTGGAGGTGCGGCAGTACATCTATGATATGCCTCTGGTGATGGCGGCGGCCGACCTGGTGCTCTGCCGGGCCGGTGCCTCCACCATCGCGGAGCTTACCGCCATCGCCCGGCCGGCGGTGCTGGTACCATCCCCCAATGTGGTAGCCGACCATCAGACCAAGAACGCCCGGGTGCTGGCCAACGCCGGTGGGGCGGTGCTGCTGCCCGAGGGCGAGTCCAGCGGTGAGAAGCTCTACAATTTGGTCCATCAGCTGCTGGCTGACCCGGACCGCCGGGAAAAGATGAGCCGGGCTTTGCGGGAGATGGGTTCTCCCGACGCGGCGGAAAAAATCTATCAGACTCTGAAGGAATTGTTGGAAAAGCGGGCAAAATGAACCGGCCTTCCATCGGACGCATAGGATGGCGTACATAAATCCTGAATGCGGAGGATGGAAGCTATGAGTGCATACGTGATAGAAGGGGGCCGGCCGCTGGAGGGTTCCGTGATGGTCCACGGAGCAAAGAACAGTGTGCTGCCCATCCTGGCCGCCTGTCTGTTGGCTCCGGGGGCCTGTGTGATCCAGAATTGTCCCCGCCTTTCCGATGTGGAGGCCTCCCTGGCCATCCTGCGCCATCTGGGCTGCAGGGCGGAATGGCAGGGGGACGGCGTGGTGGTGGACGCCTCCGCCCCCAGTCGCTGGGATGTGCCCGACGCTCTGATGCGGGAGATGCGTTCCTCCGTCATCTTCCTGGGGGCCATCCTGGGGCGGATGGGACAGGCGCGGCTGTGCGCGCCCGGCGGCTGCGAGCTGGGACCCCGCCCCATTGACCTGCATCTGGCTGCCATCCGTGCCCTGGGGGGCAGGGTGGAGGACCGGGAGGGGGGACTTTCCTGTTCCGGCAGGCTGCGGGGCGCGGACATCGTCCTCTCTCTGCCCAGCGTGGGGGCCACCGAGAACGCCATGCTGGCGGCAGTGTGCGCCCAGGGCACTACCACCATCACCAACGCCGCCCGGGAACCGGAGATTGTGGACCTCCAGGGCTTTTTGCAGGCTTTGGGCGCCCAGGTCCGGGGGGCGGGCAGCTCGGTCATTACGGTGGAAGGGGGCATCCCCCTCCACGGCGGAGCCTATCGGGTGATGGGTGACCGGATCGTGGCTGCCACCTACCTGGCGGCGGCTGCCGCCGCGGGAGGCGACGTAGAGGTAACCGGCGTAGACTGGCGCACCCTGTCCACGGTGACGGCAGTGCTGAAGGAGGCCGGCTGCCAGGTACACAGTGAGGCGGACAGGATCTGCCTTGGAAGTGGCGGCGTGCTGAAGGGAGTGCGTCCGGTGCGGACGGCCCCCTATCCCGGCTTTCCCACCGATGCCCAGGCCCCTCTGATGGCGGCCCTGGCAGGAGGGACCGGCTGCACGGTCTTTGTGGAGAATATGTTTGAAAGCCGCTACCGCCATGTGGATGAGCTCATCCGTATGGGGGCGGACATCCGGGTGGAAGGCCGGGTGGCGGTGGTGTACGGGGTGTCCCGGCTCCACGGCGCCACGGTCATGGCCTCCGACCTGCGGGGCGGAGCCGCTCTGGTGGTGGCCGCTCTGGGGGCGGAGGGGACCACTACCGTCACCGGTTTGCACCATATTGACCGGGGCTATCAGTCTCTGGAATACGATTTGCAGCGGCTGGGGGCCCAGATCCGGCGGGTGTGAGATAAGTTTGAGGAAATCGTAAGAATTTCTTAGCAAAGAATCAACCATTCTGTGCGAGGATGGAGAAAAAAGAACAGGAGAACGGCACAATGGCGGCAAGACGGAACAGAAAAAGACGGCGGCGGAATCGGGGGCGCTTTGGTGTCCTCTATAAGCTGCTGTCCATTCTGCTCATCTTTGCCGCCATTTTGGTAGGCTGCATCATCTTTTTCCGGGTGAACACCATGGTGGTAACGGGCAATTCCCGCTATACCCAGGAGGAGGTGCTGGCGGCCGCCGGCGTGGAAAAAGGGGACAACCTGTTCACGCTGAACAAGTATCAGATCGCCGACCGGATCTTGACCCAGCTGCCCTATGTGGATGACGTGGCCATCAGCCGAAAATTGCCCGACACCCTGATTTTTGAGGTGACGGAGAGCACCGGTGTAGCCTGGGTGGAGAGCGGCGGCAGTTACTGGCTGCTGGACGACAAGTGCAAGCTGCTGGAGGTGGGGGATGCCGCTCTGGTCCAGGGCAAGCCCCAGGTGCTGGGCCTGGACCCGGTCAACCCAACGGTGGGCAATGTGCTCACCGTGGCCCCTGAGCAGCAGGACAAGCTGGAGCGGCTCCAGGCCTTTTTGAAGGCCATTCGCAGCCGGGTGATGACAGGAAGCCTGAAGAGCTTTATCGATCTGTCCTCCGGCAATGAGATCCGCTTCGGCTACGGCGAAAATCTGACGGTGATCTTCCCCATGAACGGCGACTTTGACGAGGAGACCTACGAGCTGAAGCTGGCCCTGGAGACCATGGATGAGCGGGGTCTGCCCCGGACGGGTACTCTGGACCAGAATTATGATGAGCGGGAGATCCATCTGCTGCCCGAACGTTGGCTGCCGGAGGGTTGGAGTGCTCTGGAGGTTCCCACGGAGCCCACGCAGCAGCCGGAGAGCTCTGGCGGAGAGACTCAGACGGAGACCACAACTCCGCCGGAGGAATCCGTGCAACCGGAGGAATCGGTCCAGCCGGAGGCGCCGGCCCAGCCGTCCCATACGCCCACGGTACCGGAACAGGCGCCGGAGCAATAAGAGCAAGGAGTATTTCATGGCAGAAAAGAAACGACGCAACAAAGGCGAGTTTGCTGTGGTGGTGGTGTGCATCATCGTGGGCTATCTGTTGGCAGCACAGCTGCGGACGGTCCAGCTCACCGGTGCGGCGGACGCCACCAATGCCAGCCGCCTGGAGACCCTACAGGAGCTGTATAACGAGCAGAGCAAGCAGAACGACGCCCTGGAGGATCAGGTGGCCCAGCTGCAGGGCGAGCTTGCCATTTACCGGGACCAGGCGGCCTCTGGCGACGAGGGCAGCGAGGCCCTGCGGAAGGAAGTGGAGCAGCTGGAGATCACCGCCGGCCGCACCGATGTGGAGGGGCCGGGAGTCACTGTAATCCTGGAGGACTCCACCCAGAGCAATGTGACCGGTGAAGAGGCGGACTATCTCATTCACGACAACGATCTGCTGTCGGTGGTCAACGAGCTACGCTCCGCCGGGGCGGAGGCCATCTCCCTCAACGGGGAGCGGTTGCTGGCCAACAGTGAGATCCGCTGTACCGGCGCGGTGGTGACGGTGAACGGCCGTCGGTATGCCGCCCCCTATGTGATCTTTGCCATCGGCGACCCGGACACCCTGTACAGCGCGCTTACCATGCGCAACGGCGTGGTGGATGTGCTGAGCCAGTGGGGAATTTCGGTGAAGGTGACAGCCAGCGATCTGCTGCTCATCCCCAAGTACAACGGCACGGTGGAGTATCAATATGCCCACACTGTGGTGCCGGAGAGCGAAGAGGGGGGCGAGTAAATGCTGGAATTGATCGGTTTGCTGGTGGGTGTGCTGGTGGGCATTCTGGTGCCCTGGACCATTCCCAGTCAATATTCCCTCTATGTGGCCGCCGGACTGCTGGCGGCGCTGGACTCCGCCCTGGGCGGCTACTGCGCCCGGCTGGAAAAACAGTTCCGGCTGTCGGTGTTCCTGTCAGGCACCATCGGAAACGCCGCCATCGCCGCTTTTCTTACCTGGTTGGGGCAGAAATTGGGTATCCCTCTGTACCTGGCGGCAGTGGTGGTCTTCGGCACCCGTATGTTCCAAAACTTTGCTAAAATCCGGCGGGAACTATTGACCTCGAAGCAAAAGAGAGATACAATAAATCAACTAGATATAGTATCTTCCCATGAGGAGGACCAAAGATAACAGGTCCTGCCTCTTCTACGTGTGTTTTTCACGAATACGTTCTACATAGGAGGAGCAGTTATGGCGTTTGGACTGGACACCGGGCCGGATAATGTGGTCACGATCAAGGTGATCGGTGTCGGCGGCGGCGGCAACAACGTAGTCAACCGGATGGTGAAATCCGGAACCAAGGGTGTTGATTTTATCGCTGTGAATACGGACAAGCAGGCGCTTGCCGTTTCCAGCGCTACCTTTAAAATCCAGATTGGTGAAAAGCTTACCGGCGGTCAGGGCGCGGGCAGCGACCCCGAGGTGGGCCGTAAGTCCGCCGAGGAGAGCCGCAACGCGGTTTCCAAGGCCCTGGAGGACGCCGACATGGTGTTCATCACCGCCGGTATGGGCGGCGGCACCGGCACCGGCGCGGCTCCCATCGTGGCTGATATCGCCAAGGAGATGGGCATCCTCACCGTGGGCGTGGTCACCAAGCCCTTCAACTTTGAGGGCCGCCGTCGTATGATGCAGGCGGAAAAGGGCATTGAGGAGTTGCGCACCCGGGTGGACAGCCTGGTGATCATCCCCAACGAGCGGCTGAAGTTTGCCACCGATCAGAAGATCACCTTCCAGAATGCCTTCGAGATCGCCGATGATGTGCTGCGCCAGGCGGTGCAGTCCATCTCTGACCTGATCAAGAATACCGGCTTCATCAATCTGGACTTTGCCGACGTGACCGCCGTCATGCAGAATGCCGGCATGGCTCACATGGGCGTTGGCCGGGCAGCCGGCAAGAACAAGGCCGAGGAGGCCGCCAAGATGGCCATTTCCAGCCCCCTGCTGGAGACCTCCATCAACGGCGCCAAGGGCGTGCTGGTCAATGTTACCGGCTCTGTGGACATCGGCCTGGAGGAAGTGGAGACCGCTGCCAACCTGGTGCAGCAGGCCGCCCATCCCGACGCCCTCATCATCTTCGGTGCCGCCTTCGACGACACCCTGGAGGACGAGATCCGGGTTACCGTGATTGCTACCGGCTTTGAGGAGCTGGAGGGCGCTATGCCCAACAAGCCCTTCACCGCCGCTGCGGAGAAGAAGGCCGTGGCCCAGCCTGCCCAGCAGCCCGCTGCCGGTCAGGAGGCGCCCGCCGCTCCTGCGGAGGACGATCCCTTCGACGACATCTTCAAGATCTTCAACCGCAACCGCTGAGTGCGCGACTGATTAACAGAAAAAACAACCCCCGTTCCGCTTTGGCGGAACGGGGGTTTTCTGTTTGGAAAGTGCTCAGATGCGGGCGATGCCCTGCTCTCTGGCCTCCTGGGCCACGGCGTCGGCCACAGCGTCGGCCACGGTCTTGTCCAGGGCGGAGGGCAGGATATACTCGGCGCTGAGCTGGTCGTCTTTCACCAGGGCGGCCAGAGCCTTGGCGGCCCGGATCTTCATGCCCTCAGTGATCTCCTTGGCCCGGACGGCCAGGGCGCCCTTGAAGATGCCAGGGAATACCAGAACGTTGTTGATCTGGTTGGGGAAGTCGGAGCGGCCGGTGCCGATGACGACGGCGCCGCCCTTCTTGGCCTCATCGGGCATGATCTCGGGGGTGGGATTGGCCATGGCAAAGACGATGCCCTGGTTCATGGTGGACACCATCTCGGCGGTGACCAGGTTGGGCCGGGACACGCCTACGAAGGCGTCGGCCCCCTTGAGGGCATCGGCCAGGGTGCCGTGCTCGCGGTTCAGATTGGAGATGTGGGAGATCTCCTCCTGACCGGCGTTGAGACCTTCGTCTCCCTCGCAGATGATGCCGCCCAAGTCGCACATGACAATGTTGCCGAAGCCCATGGAGATGAGCAGCCTGCCGATGGCAATGCCGGCGGCTCCGGCACCGTTGATGACGATCTTCATCTGGCCCAGGGCCTTGCCGGTGACCTTGGCGGCGTTGAGCATGGCGGCGGCCACCACGATAGCGGTGCCGTGCTGGTCGTCGTGGAACACGGGGATGTCGCAAACCTCTTTCAGGCGGCGCTCCACCTCAAAGCAGCGGGGGGCGGCGATATCCTCCAGATTGATGCCGCCGAAGCTCTTGGAGATGAGGGCGATGGTCTCCACCAGCTTATCCACATCTTTGGTGTCCACGCAGATGGGAAAGGCGTCCACCCCGCCGAATTCCTTGAACAGGGCGCACTTGCCCTCCATCACCGGCATACCGGCAGCGGGGCCGATGTCTCCCAGTCCCAGCACGGCGGAGCCGTCGGTGATAACGGCCACCAGATTGCTCCGGCGGGTGAGGCGGAAGGACTGCTCGTAGTCCTTGGCGATGACCCGGCAGGGCTCGGCCACGCCGGGGGTGTACATCAGGGACAGGTCCTCCCGGGTCTGGATGGGTTTGCGGGAGATCACTTCGATCTTGCCCTGGAGCTGATAGTGGAGGTCCAGAGCCTGCTGATTGATATCCATGAAAAAGCCTTCTTTCTTAAACCATTTCTTCCGGATGGAATACTTCGTCAAACTGCTCCGCCGTCAGGAAGCCCAGGCTGACGCAGGCCTCCTTCAGGGAGATCCCCTCGGCGTGGGCCTTCTTGGCGGTCTTGGCGGCGTTGTCATAGCCGATGTAGGGATTGAGGGCGGTGACCAGCATCAGGGAGTTGTGCAGGTTGTGGCGGCACTTGTCCCGGTTGGCGGTGATGCCCACGGCGCAGTTGCGGTTGAAGGAGTCCATGGAGTCGGCCAGCAGCCGCACCGACTGGAGGAAGTTGTAGATGCACACCGGCATAAATACGTTGAGCTCAAAGTTGCCCTGGGAGGCGGCCATACCCACCGCCACATCGTTGGCCATGACCTGAACGGCCACCATGGTCACCGCCTCGCACTGGGTGGGGTTGACCTTGCCGGGCATGATGGAGGAGCCGGGCTCATTCTCGGGAATATGGAGCTCGCCCAGGCCGCACCGGGGGCCGGAGGACAGCCAGCGCACGTCGTTGGCGATCTTCATCAGGTCGGCGGCCAGAGCCTTCAGGCCGCCATGGGCAAAGACCAGCTCGTCCTTGCTGGTGAGGGCGTGGAACTTGTTAGGAGCGGTGACAAAGGGCTTGCCGGTGAGCTGACTCACCGCCTGAGCCACGGCGGTGTCGAAACCCTTGGGGGCGTTGAGGCCAGTTCCTACAGCGGTGCCGCCCAGGGCCAGCTCATGGAGGGGAGGCAGGGCCAGCTCCAGCAGGGCTTTGTCCTTCTCCAGGCTGGAGCGCCAGCCGCTGATCTCCTGGGCCACGGTGATGGGCACCGCGTCCTGGAGATGGGTGCGGCCGCTCTTCACCACGTCCTGATTTTCCCCCTCCAAGCGCTTAAAGGTGGAGATAAGGGCGTCCAGAGCGGGGAAGAGCTTGTCCTCCAGCTCCACCGCAGCGGCAATGTGCATGGCGGTGGGGAAGGTGTCGTTGGAGGACTGGGACATATTGACGTGGTCGTTGGGGTGGAGCAGCTTTTTGCCCGCCAGCTCATTGCCCCGGTTGGCCACCACCTCGTTGACGTTCATGTTGGACTGGGTGCCGCTGCCGGTCTGCCATACCACCAGGGGGAAGTGGCCGTCCAGCTGGCCGGCGATCACCTCGTCACAGGCCTGGGAGATCACATTCAGCTTTTCCTCATCCAGCTTGCCCAGGCTGTGGTTGGCCATGGCGGCGGCCTTTTTCAGAATACCAAAGGCACGGATAATCTCCTGGGGCATCCGCTCCGTGCCAATCTTGAAGTTCTGGTAGCTGCGCTGGGTCTGAGCGCCCCAGTAGCGGTCGGCGGGCACCTGCATCTTGCCCATGCTGTCCCGTTCGATCCGATATTCCATGTGTAGACCATCCCTTTCTCCGTCTGCGGACGGCGCCATTCTAATGTCTGCATTTTAGCACAGTTTCTGTCGGGATAAAAGTCTGACACCTGGAAAGAGCGCCCTTTTGTGTCGGATTTGTGCTGTCCGCACAAGGAAGAGGGGGGCGAAAGCAGGCCCCCCTGCTTGTTGCCACAAAAATCTTTTTCTGGTAGGCTACTCCCTTGACAGGAGCGGAGCAAGCACTTATACTAATTTCAGTTGTGAACAAAGGCGTTCCGGCCCGGGGGGCGGAGCGCCTTCTTTGCTATCTGAATCTATGATTTTGATGAGAGAAAGGGGCCCCTGTCATGCCGCATACCAAAGAAGATATCATCCGCATGGTACGGGAAGACGACGTGAAATTCATCCGTCTGCAATTCACCGACATTTTCGGCCAGCTGAAGAACGTGGCTATTACCGCCTCCCAGATCGAGAAGGCTGTGAACAATCAGTGTATGTTTGACGGCTCCTCTATTGAGGGCTTTGTCCGCATCGACGAGTCCGACCAGTACCTCTATCCGGATCTGAAATCCTACCGGGTATTCCCCTGGCAGCCCCATCACGGTAAGGTGGCCCGGCTGATCTGTGACGTGCATAATACCGACGGCAGCCCCTTCGCCGGCGATCCCCGCTATGTGCTCAAGCGTGCTCTGCAGAAGGCCAAGGATATGGGATTTGATGCTTTCAACGTGGGACCCGAGGCCGAGTTCTTCCTGTTCCAGACCGACGACGAGGGTAAGCCCACCACTAAGACCAACGACGAGGCCGGCTACTTTGACCTGGGTCCTCTGGACCACGGCGAGTCCACCCGCCGGGAAATCTGCCTGGCCCTGGAGGCCATGAAGTTTGAGATCGAAGCCTCCCACCACGAGTGTGCAGAGGGCCAGCATGAGATCGACTTCAAGTACGAAGAGGCCCTCCACGCCGCCGACAATATCATGACCTTCAAGCTGGCGGTCAAGACTCTGGCCCAGAAGAACGGGCTCCACGCCACCTTTATGCCCAAGCCTATCTACGGCGTGGCCGGCTCCGGTATGCACACCAATATGTCCCTCTTCCGCAACGGCAAGAACGTGTTCTATGATCCCGACGGCGAGCGGGGCCTGTCCAAGGAGGCCTACTCCTTCATCGCCGGCCTGCTGGCCCATGTGAAGGGTATGGCCGCCATCACCAACCCCCTGGTCAACTCCTACAAGCGTCTGGTGCCCGGCTACGAGGCCCCCTGCTACCTGGCCTGGTCCGCCTCCAACCGCTCCGCCCTTATCCGCATCCCTGCCTCCCGGGGCCAGTCTACCCGTGTGGAGCTGCGCTCCCCCGATCCGGCCTGTAACCCCTATCTATCCTTTGCCGTGTGCCTGGCTGCCGGCCTGGACGGCATCGAGAAGGGTCTCACGCCTCCCGCCGAGATCACCGAGAACATCTATGCCATGGACAACGCCACCCGGAAGGCCCACGGCATCGACTCCCTGCCCGGTTCTCTGGAGGAGGCCATCCGTGCCCTGGAGGCCGATCAGCTCATCCTGGATACCCTGGGCGACCACGTGGCCCAGAACTACCTGGAGGGCAAAAAGAAGGAGTGGGAGGAGTACCGCACCCGTGTGTCCTCCTGGGAGCGGGAAAGATACATCATCAACTATTGATCGCCTGTCCACCCCAGCGAAATTGACCGGATATGGAAAAGGTGATCGTAGCTTTTGCTGGCCTGCAGAACGGCAAGCGCATCCGGGAGATCCTGGAGCGGTCGGGTACCGCAGCCTGTCTGCTGTGTACCTCCGCCGACCAGGTGCGCCGCACCGTCCACGAGCAGCAGGTGCCCGCCGTGGTATGCGGCTACAAATTTGCCGATGGCCCGGCGGAGCTTCTGTATGAGGATCTGCCCTCCTTCTGCCATATGTTGATGGTGGCATCCCAGAGTCAACTGGACCTGGTGCAGAATCCGGAGATTTTGCGGCTGAGTGCTCCGGCATCCCGCAGTGAGCTGCTGGGCGCCGTGGAGGAGCTGCTGGCGCAGGTCCATGCCCAGCCCCTTGGACGCAGTCAGGAGGAACGGGACTGCATTGTCCAGGCCAAGGCCAAGCTGATGACCGAGGGCCTCAGCGAAGAGGAGGCCCACCGCACGCTCCAGAAGAAGAGCATGGCAGCCGGTGTCAAGCTGGCTCAGGCGGCCCGGATGATTCTGGACCGTTGGTAAGGAGCATAAAATAGCAGGAGACGAAGCAGTCTCGCGGCGGCGGTCCGGGACAGGACCGCCGCCGCCGCATATTCCGACAACAGGAGGGACCATATGCGATTTACTAAGATGGAGGGCCTGGGCAACGACTATATCTACCTCAACGGTCTGGACGGCCTGCCGGAGGACCTGCCTGCTCTGGCCCGGCGGATGAGCAACCGCCACTTCGGCGTGGGCAGTGACGGCATCATCTGTATCTGTCCTTCGGACCAGGCGGACTTCCGAATGCGGATGTTCAACGCCGACGGCTCGGAGGGGGAGATGTGCGGCAACGGCATCCGGTGTTTGGGCAAGTACGTCTATGACAAGGGGCTGACCCACAAAAAGAAACTGACCATCGAGACTGGCGGCGGCCTGCGTACTTTGGAGCTGCTGACCGAGGACGGCCTGGTGAAGGCGGTCCGGGTGAATATGGGCCGCCCACAGGTAAGGACAGCCATGGAGCTGACAGCGGGAGGGCGTATGTGGCAGATTACCCCGGTGTCCATGGGCAACCCACACGCCGTCCTCTTTGTGGATCGGCTGGAGGATTTGGAATTAGAGAAGCTAGGACCTTGCTTTGAGCACCATGCCGCCTTTCCTCAGGGCGTCAACACGGAGTTTGTCCGCTGTGCTGCCCCGGACCGGCTGGTCATGCGGGTGTGGGAGCGGGGCAGCGGTGAGACGCTGGCCTGCGGCACCGGGGCCTGTGCCGCTTTGGCGGCGGCGGTAGTCCAGGGCAAGTGCGGCAGACGAGCCGCTGTGGAATTGCCCGGCGGCGTGCTGGAACTGGAGTGGCCGGACAATGAGATGGAAATGATTATGACAGGACCGGCCAATACGGTCTTTGAAGGAGAATACCCTGTTTAACGCAAAGGAGAGAGCACAATGTCAAACATCAATGCAAATTTCAACAAGCTGCCCGGCAGCTATCTGTTTTCTGAGATCGCCCGCCGGGTGGCGGCCTACAGTGAGGCCAATCCGGACCGGACCCTGATCCGGTTGGGCATCGGCGACGTGACCCGGCCCCTGCCTGCCGCCGTTACCGCCGCCATGCACAAGGCGGTGGACGAGATGGCCACCGCCCAGGGCTTCCACGGCTACGGCCCGGAGCAGGGCTACGATTTCCTGCGGCAGGCCATCGCGGAGCACGACTACAAGGCCCGGGGCGTGGATATCCAGCCCGATGAGATCTTTGTGTCCGACGGCGCCAAGAGCGACTGCGGCAACATCGGCGATATCTTCGGCATTGACAACGTGGTGGCGGTGTGCGACCCGGTGTACCCCGTGTATGTGGACACCAACGCCATGGCTGGCCGGGCCGGGGACTACGACGCCGCTACCGGCCGGTGGAGCAACCTGGTCTATATGCCCTGCGTGGCGGAGAACGGCTTCTCTCCCGCCATTCCGGAGGGGAAGGTGGATCTGATCTATCTGTGCTTCCCCAACAATCCCACCGGTGCTGTGGCCACCCGGGAGCAGCTGAAGGCCTGGGTGGATCACGCCAACGCCACCGGCGCCGTCATTCTCTTTGACAGCGCCTACGAGGCCTTCATCACCGATCCCGCCATTCCCCACTCCATCTTTGAGATCGAGGGGGCCCGTACCTGCGCCATCGAGTTCCGCTCCTTCTCCAAGACCGCCGGTTTCACCGGCACCCGCTGTGCCTATACCGTGATCCCCAAGGACCTGGAGCGCAACGGCACCGCCCTCAACGGCCTGTGGAACCGCCGCCAGTGCACCAAGTTCAACGGGGTGCCCTATGTGGTCCAGCGGGGCGCTGAGGCCGTGTACAGCCCTGAGGGCCGTGCGCAGGTGAAGGAGACCATCGACTACTACCTGAACAACGCCAGGGTCATCCGGGAGGGTCTGGCCGCTGCCGGGCTCACCGTGTCCGGCGGAGAGAATTCCCCCTACATCTGGGCCCGTACCCCCGACGGCATGGGCTCCTGGGACTTCTTCGACAAGCTGCTGCGGGAGGCCAACGTGGTCACCACCCCCGGCGCCGGCTTCGGTCCCAGCGGCGAGGGCTATATCCGTCTTACCGCCTTTGGTGAGGCCGAGGCCACCCGTCAGGCTGTGGAGCGTATCAAGGCCGTCCTGTAAAAGCATAAGAAATGCCCGCTGCAAAGGCAGCGGGCATTTTTTATGCAGGAATCAGGCCAGCTTCAGGTGGGAGCGCTTCAGAGCGCTGCGGATGAGCACGCACAGCAGGGGAGCGGCTACCAGAGCCAGTACCGCATTGAAGATGGAGGCGGGTACCTTCAGCGGCAGGGTGGCCAGCGCCACGGTGGGGGTCAGGCCGTCCACCAGCAGGCCGTTATAGAAGTAGCTCTTGGCAAAGTAGAGAATATAGTAGATCACGCAGCCCAGAGCCGCGCCGGACAGGCAGCGGGGATAGGTGGGCTCCTCCCGGTGAGAGGCCTTCCACATCACCAGACCGGCGCCCAGGCCCATGGCGCCCTTGGTCAGGAAGGTAAGCCAGCACTCAGACACAAACAGGGGATTGGTCAGGTCATACAGGGCGGAGCCCAGACCGGAGGCCAGACCGCCGATGGGGCCCAGCAGCAGGCCCGACAGACAGCACATGATGTTGGCCAGGGTAAAGGAGGTATTGCCTCCGATGGCGATGGGCATGGTGATGCGAAGGTAGTTGCTGGCAAACACCAGAGCGGCCATCATGGCCAAAACGGCGATTTTCAGCGTAGAATTGGAACGGGATCGCATGGAGAACACTTCCTTTGTTCTTTCTCTTTACCTTGATTATAGCGCTGGACTGACCTTTATTCAAACGCCAGATATGGAAAATATAATAAGGTCAGCTTGGATAAAAACAGCCGCAGCGAAGTGCTGCGGCTGCCGGAACAGATATCCTTAGTAGCGGCCAAAATCGCCGGAACGGCCCTCGGTGACGTCGGAGCCGAACTCATAGTCCTTGCCGGGCAGGATGGCGTTGAGAGCGATACCGGCAATGGCGGCGATGGCCAGGTTGGTGAGGGTAACATGGGCCTCACCGATGGAGAAGGTGATGCCGTTGGAGAAGCCCAGACCGCACACCAGAATGACGGCGGCGATAATCAGGTTCCGGGAGTTGGTAAAGTCCACCCGGTTTTCCACCACGTTGCGTACGCCGATGGCGGAGATCATGCCGTAGAGAATGAAGGACACGCCGCCGATGATAGCGGTGGGAATGGAGTTGACGATGGCGGCAAAGGCGGGGGAGAAGGACAGAATCACCGCGTAGATAGCGGCCAGACGGACCACCTTGGGGTCATACACACGGGAGAGCACCAGCACGCCGGTGTTCTCGCCGTAAGTGGTGTTGGCGGGGCCGCCGAACAGACCAGCCAGAGAGGTGGCGATGCCGTCGCCGATGAGGGTGCGGTGGAGGCCGGGATTCTCCAGGAAGTTCTGGCCCACAGTGGCGGAGATGGCGGACATATCGCCGATGTGCTCCATCATGGCGGCGATGGCGATGGGAGCCATAACCAGGATGGAGGTCAGGTCAAACTTGGCAATGGAGCCGGTGAAATCCGTGAAGAAGGGCTGCAGACCCACAGGGGCGGAGGCGGCCACGCCGGAGAAATCGATCAGAGGCACCACATTGCCGGCGGTGTCCAGAGCAGTGGCGCCCATGGCGTTGGCAATGACGGCGATGACGTAGGAGCCCACCACACCCAGCAGGATGGGGATGATCTTGATCATGCCCTTGCCCCAGATGTTGGCCACGATGATGATGGCCATGGCCACGATGGCCAGCCACCAGCAGGAGGAGGCGTTGGAGACGGCGGAGGGGGCCAGGTTCAGGCCGATCAGAATGATGATGGGGCCGGTGACCACGGGGGGCAGGAAGCGCATGACCTTCTTCACGCCCACCAGCTTGATGATGGCGGCCAGTACCACATAGAGCAGACCGGCCACCACGATGCCGCCGCAGGCATATTGGAGCTTGACGGCCGGATCCATGCCGGCGTATTTACCGGCGTCCAGAGCAGACACGGCAGAGAAGCCGCCCAGATAGGCAAAGGAAGAACCCAGGAAAGCAGGTACCTTCAAACGGGTGCAGATGTGGAAGAACAGGGTGCCGATACCGGCGAAGAACAGGGTGGTCTGGATGGACAGGGGCAGGCCGTAGCCCTGAACCAGGATGGGGACCAGCACAGTGGCGCCAAACATGGCGAACATATGCTGCAGGCCCAGGATGAGCATCTTGGGCAGACCCAGGGTGCGTGCATCCCGGATGGGCTCACTGCCGGGGGTGCGGTTGTCGTTCATTCAACATTCCTCTCTTTCCACGCGGGCAGAAAAAAAGCAACTGCTTTTTCAAAGAAAAAACAATTGCATCCTTGCCATGGCGTCTGTCTGCTGCAATACCTTCCCTTTCAAAACAAACGCCCCCTGTCCGCATTCTAAATTCATAATATTATATCAAAACAGCGTTATATATGCAAGGAGGACCGGTGATATTTTGCGCATTTGGGCATAATTCTAAAGATGGAATTTTGAAATTGGGAAACAAAGGATGATCTGTACATTGACAGACGACCAAAGCTTTACTATAGTAAATAGCAAAAGATAAGAAGGTGAACCCATGAAACGACCCTTTGTGACAGCGGAGCAGCTGCGCTCCATCACCCAGCAGTACCCCACGCCCTTCCACCTGTATGACGAGAAAGGCATCCGGGAAAACGCCCGGCGGTTGAAAGCTGCCTTTGCCTGGAATCCGGGCTTTAAAGAATATTTTGCCGTGAAAGCCACCCCCAATCCTGCCATTTTGAAGATCCTGAGGGAGGAGAGCTGCGGCGCCGACTGCTCCTCCCTCACCGAGCTGATGCTCTCCCAGCGCTGCGGTCTCACCGGGCCGGAGATCATGTTCTCCTCCAACGATACCCCGGCGGAGGATTTCAAACTGGCCGCCCAGCTGGGCGCTACCATCAATCTGGACGATTTTACTCACATTGATTTTCTCAAAGAGACCATCGGATATATCCCTGAGACCATCTCCTGCCGCTTCAATCCCGGCGGTGTGTTCACCATCGGGGAGTCTGCGGAGGGATTCCAGGTGATGGACAACCCCGGCGACTCCAAGTACGGCTTTACCCGGGAGCAGCTCTTTGAGGGCTTCAAAAAGTTAAAGGCCATGGGAGCCAAGCGGTTCGGCATCCACGCCTTCCTGGCCTCCAACACCCTGTCCAATGAGTACTATCCCACCCTGGCGGGCATCCTGTTCCAACTGGCGGTGGAGCTGGAGCAGGAGACGGGCTGTGATATCTGCTTCATCAACCTGTCAGGCGGCGTGGGCATCCCCTACAAGCCTGATCAGCCCGCCAACGACATTGCCGCCATTGGTGAGGGGGTGCGCAAGCAGTTTGAGCAGATCCTGGTGCCCGCGGGCATGGGGGATGTGGCCATCTACACCGAGCTGGGCCGCTTCATGCTGGGGCCCAACGGCTGCCTGGTTACCAAGGTGCTCCACTTCAAGCACACCTACAAGGAATATGTGGGCGTGGACGCCTGTGCCGCCAACCTGATGCGCCCTGCCATGTACGGCGCCTACCACCATATCAACGTCATGGGCAAGGAGGACGCCCCCTGCGACCACAAGTATGATGTCACCGGCGGCCTGTGCGAGAACAACGACAAGTTTGCCATCGACCGGATGCTGCCGGAGGTGGAGCGGGGAGACCTGCTGGTGATCCATGACACCGGCGCCCACGGCTTCTCTATGGGCTACAACTATAACGGCAAGCTGCGCTCCGCCGAGGTGCTCCTGCAAGAGGACGGCTCCACCAGGCTGATCCGCCGGGCGGAGACCCCGGAGGACTACTTCGCTACGCTGATCTTTGATTAAAACAAAACTGGGCCGGGAAATTCCCGGCCCGGTAAAAAAAGACCTGCTGCAAATGCAGCAGGTCTTTTTCATCCGATTGGAAAGCGGAATTACTTCAGCTCCACCTTGGCGCCGACCTCTTCCAGCTTCTTCTTCAGCTCCTCGGCCTCGTCCTTGGAGACACCCTCCTTGATAGCCTTGGGGGCAGCCTCGACAGCAGCCTTGGCCTCAGCCAGGCCCAGGCCGGTGATCTCACGGACAGCCTTGATGACCTTGATCTTCTCGGCGCCGACCTCAGCCAGCACCACGTCGAACTCGGTCTTCTCCTCAGCAGCGGGAGCAGCAGCGCCGCCAGCGGCGGGAGCAGCCATAGCAGCGGCGGAAACGCCGAACTCGTCCTCCAGAGCGTGCACGAGCTCGGAGAGCTCCAGAACAGTCAGACCCTTAACCTCTTCAATGAGGGCAGTGATTTTCTCAGAAGCCATGATAGGTAACCTCCTAAATAAATTATAATTGATACAGAATGGTGCGGGGAATTACTCGGCGGCAGCTTCGGCGGGCTCGGCAGCCTCGACAGAGCCGCCCTTCTGCTCGCAGATGGCCTTGATGACGATGGCCAGGCTGGTGATGGGAGCCAGCATGGTGCCCAGGACCTGAGCCTGCAGGACCTCCTTGGAGGGCAGCTCGGCCAGAGCCATGATCTCGTCCATGGACAGGACCTTGCCGTCCATAAAGCCGGCCTTGATGGTGAACTTAGCACCGTTGAACTGCTTGGCGAACTTGTTGATCACACGCATGGGAGCGATGGGATCGCCGTGGGACAGAGCCAGAGAAGTGGTGCCGTTGAGCACGTCATCCATCTCGTTCAGACCCACGTTGTTGATGGCGAAACGCACCAGGGTGTTCTTCACCACGGCGTAGTCCAGCTCGTTCTTGCGGCACTCGGCGCGCAGAGCGGTGTCCTCGGCCACGGTGATGCCCTTGTAGTCCACGAGCACGCCGCTGGCGGCGGTCTGCAGCTTCTCGGTCAGCTCAGCCACGATGGCCTGCTTCTCACTGAGAACCTTTGCGTTAGGCATTTGGATTCACCTCCGTTGAATTTGAGTTCAACTTTTCCGATGCAGTCACGCAACAAAAAAGCTGTTTTCGCATTCAAAGCAGCGAAAACAGCACAAAGAAATTCATTCCGTTGTGGCTGCATTCTCGGCAGGACTTACGGCTTGCGCCGCCTGCTGTCTTTGAACACGACTGATAGTATACAATAGAACCCCAAGGATGTCAAGTGCTTTTTTGAAAAATGATCACTTTTTTGTAAGTATCCTGGGGAAAAGAGTGAAAAAAACGGGGAGCAGGAAAACCTGCTCCCCATTTTACATTACATCAGCTTAGCGCCGTTGATCTTCACGCCGGGGCCCATGGTGGAAGCACACACGCAGGAGCGAATGTACTGACCCTTGGCAGCGGAGGGCTTAGCCTTGATGATGGCGCCCATCAGAGCGTTGAAGTTCTCGGTCAGCTTCTCAGCGCCGAAGGAGACCTTGCCGATGGGGCAGTGGATGATGTTGGTCTTGTCCAGACGGTACTCAACCTTACCGGCCTTGATCTCGGTAACAGCCTTGGCCACGTCGGGGGTGACGGTGCCGGCCTTGGGGGAGGGCATCAGGCCCTTGGGGCCCAGGACCTTACCCAGACGGCCCACAACACCCATCATGTCGGGAGAAGCCACGACCACATCGTAGTCGAACCAGTTCTCCTTCTGGATCTTCTCAACCATGTCCATCTCGCCCACGAAGTCGGCGCCGGCAGCCTTAGCAGCCTCAGCCTTGTCGCCCTTGGCGAAGACCAGCACGCGCTGGGTCTTGCCGGTGCCGTGGGGGAGAACGATGGCGCCGCGGACCTGCTGGTCGGCGTGACGGGAGTCAACGCCCAGCTTCACGTGCAGCTCAACGGTCTCGTCGAACTTGGCGGGAGCGGTCTTGACCACCAGCTCCATGGCCTCAGCGGTATCGTACAGAGCGCCCTTGTCGATGAGCTTGGCGCTCTCCTGATATTTCTTGCCTCTAAACATTGCTCTATTCCCTCCTTCGGCTTAGTCGCCCACCACGATGCCCATAGAGCGGGCAGTGCCGGCGATCATGCTCATAGCCGCGTCGATGCTGGCCGCGTTCAGGTCAGGCATCTTGGTCTCGGCGATCTTGCGCACATCTTCCTTGCTGATGGTGGCCACCTTGGTCTTGTTGGGCACACCGGAGCCGGACTCGATGTTGCAGGCCTTCTTGATGAGGACGGCGGCGGGAGGAGTCTTGGTGATAAAGGTGAAAGAACGGTCGGCGTAAACGGTGATCACCACGGGGATGATCAGGCCCACATCGTTCTTAGTGCGCTCGTTGAACTCCTTGGTGAAGGCGGCAATGTTGATGCCGTGCTGACCAAGGGCAGGACCGACGGGGGGCGCGGGAGTCGCCTTGCCGGCGGGAATCTGAAGTTTCACATAACCAGTAATTTTCTGTGCCATTTGAAACAGCACCTCCTACGATAAATGTGGTTGGAAGCGGAACTGCTGTGCAGTCCCTCCCACGTGCGGGGGAAAGGGGCCGTGCCCGGAGGCTTACTCGACTGGCTCGATCTCGTCCAGTTCCAGCTCCACGGGAGTTTCACGACCGAACATGGAGACTACCACCCGGACCTTGCTGCGGTCCAGATCGATCTCCTCCACAGTACCCAGGAAGGATTCCAGGGCGCCATTGATGATCTTGACGTTGTCGCCTACCTGGTAGTTCACCACTACCTCGCGCTTTTCCACGCCCAGAGCGGCGATCTCTTCGTCAGAGAGGGGGATGGCCTTGTTGCCGGAGCCCACAAATCCGGTGACGCCGCGCACGTTGCGCACCAGATGCCAGGTCTCGTCGGTCAGGACCATTTTGACCAGCACATAGCCGGGGAATACCTTGCGCTCTACAGTCTTGGGGCCGTTGTCCGTAATTTCAGTAACGGTCTCCAGAGGGATACTGACCTCAAAAATGAGGTCCCGCAGGCCACGGTTCTCCACTGCCTTTTCAATGCTGGCGGCCACGGTGTTTTCATAGCCGGAATAGGTATGCACCACATACCATTTCGCGTTCTCAGCCATCTTCTACACCTTAACCCTTGCCAAACAGATCCAACAGGGCACGAATCACGGAGCCGGCGAGGGCGTCGAACACCCAGATGCAGATCCCAACGACGATACAGCAGAGAATGACGATCACGGTGTTGTTAATGGTCTGTTTCTTGGTGGGCCACTGGACCTTCTTCAGCTCGCTCTTGAGTTCCTTGAACCACTTGCCGATGCGGGCGAAGAAGCCGGGCTTTTTGTCCGCCTTGGCGTCCTTCTTCTTCTCGGACTTGGCGGGCTTGGTCTGCTCGAGCTTCTCGTTTTCAGACATTCCGTTTAACCCTTCTTTCTTCTGAGCCGTCTTGCAGAGCTCATTACTTGGTCTCGTTGTGGACCGTGTGCTTTCTGCAGAAGGGGCAGTACTTCTTCAATTCCAGACGGTCGGGAGTGTTCTTCTTGTTCTTGTTGGTGTTATAGTTCCGCTGCTTGCACTCGGAGCAGCGCAGGGTGATCTTCACCCGGTTGCCGGCCTTCGCCATGTTCGGCACCTCCTTCATTGTTTGACCGCATAACAGCAAAAATGCCGGATGCGGCCGCAGGCCGAATCCAGCACGTACCGGCGGCGAAACGCTGCCGGATGGAACGTCACGGTGCGGATTCGGCACATTTGCCTCCCTATGTCTCACGCGGAGGGAAGGGTTTCGCACGTCATCACACCGTAAAAATGCGCACAAAAAAAGAGCCCTTTTTCATAGGTATCTGAACTATACCACAGCATGAGACCAAAGTCAAGCAGTTTCCACTTGTTTTTTCTTCATTCCTTTTGTATAGTGTAGAAAGCAGAAAAAGGAGTGATGATCTTGCGTATCATGGCCATTGATTACGGCGACGCCCGGACGGGCGTTGCCATCTCCGATCCCACCGGCCTGCTGGCTGGTTACACCACCGTGATCCACAGCCGCAAGGCGGATGTGGTGGCGGAGGAGCTGGCCCGGCTGGTGAAGGAACACCAGGTAGACGAGCTGGTGATGGGGTTTCCCCGGAATATGGACGGCACCGAGGGCCCCCGGGCGGAGCTGTACAAGGCCTTTGCGGCCCAAGTGGAAGAGACCTGCGGCCTGAAGCCGGTGCTGTGGGATGAGCGGCGCACCACCGTGGAGGCTCACAACATCCTCCACGCCTCGGGCAAGAAGATGAAAAACCACAAGAAGACAGTGGATGCTGTTGCGGCCACCCTGATCCTGGAGGGCTACCTCACCTTCAAGCGGGCCAGAGGATAAGGAATACCTACCCTTTCCGGAACAGCTCCCGCAAGCCCACTATCAGAAGAAATCCTCCAAAGCAGCGGTGCAGCAGGGCAGTGTCCAGCCCGGTGGCCGCCCAGGCGGCCAAAGCCGCGCACACAAGGCCGGTGAGGATGGCGGGGAGCAGAACCGGCTTTTCCACATAACCGTTCCTAATGTGGGCGGGCAGAGCCGCGGCGGCCGAGGGCAGAAAGTAGAGCAGGTTGATGCCCTGAGCCTGGTTTTGGGCGATACCGGCAAAGGTGGTCAGATAGATGAGCAGCAGGGTGCCGCCTCCCACCCCAAAGCCGGACAGGATGCCGGTAAGAACCCCTGCCAGAATAGCGGTCAGCCAGCCCATCAGAAGAACAGGGCCTTTACCCCGCCGTAGAGCAGCAGCAGGGCAAAGAGCCGTCGGAGCCACACCATATTCATGCGCCGAAACAGCCTCCCGCCCAGGAGACCGCCCAGCAAGCCCCCCACCAGATAGGGCAGGGCCATCCACAAATCCACGCCGCCCCGGAGCAGATAGATGGCGGCGGACAGGGCACACATGGGCAGAATGATGGCGACTGAGGTGGCGAAAGCCTTCCGCTGTCCCAGGCCGCACCAGCCTGCCAGCAGGGGGACCAGCACCATACCGCCCCCGCCCCCGAAAAAACCGTTGACTAAGCCCGCCGCCCCTCCTGCCAGAGCGGGGCGGAGCCATGTTCCATGATTCTGACGCAAAAAACATCCCTCCGTTGGCCTTAGTTTGCCGGCGGAGGGATGTTTTTATACGGTTTGCAGACCGGACAGTGTGAGTACCACATCGCCGGCTATCATGAGCCCGGCTACGGGCGGTACCCAGGCTACGCTGCCGGGGACGGAGCGGCGGCCGGGGGGAGGAGCCTCATGCTGGGTGGCTGCCTTGGGTTCCTCCGGGGACCACAGCACCCGGTGGTGGTGGATGCCTCTGGCCCGCAGCTCCTTGCGGACCACCCGAGCCAAGGGACAGCCCTCGGTTTTGGAGATGTCCCCGATGCGGAACAGGGAGGGGTCCAGCTTGTTGCCGGTCCCAAGGGCGGAGAGAATGGGGATCTTTCGGGTGATGGCGGTCTCGATCAGGTCCAGTTTGCAGGACACCAGGTCGATACAATCCACAATGTAGTCGTACTTTGTGGAAAAGAAGGACTCCCGGTTCTGGGCCTCGTACTTTTCCACACGGACCGTGGTGTGGCACTGGGGATTGATGTCGGCGATGCGATCCGCCATGGCCTGGGCCTTGGGCACGCCCAGGGTGGACAGGGTGGCCTCCACCTGACGGTTCAGGTTGGTGAGTCCCACCTCGTCATGGTCGATGAGAGTGAGGGCCCCCACGCCGGAGCGGGCCAGGGCCTCGGCGCACCAGCTGCCCACGCCGCCCAGGCCGAATACCGCCACATGGGCGGCGGTCAGGCGCTCCATAGCCTGGTCGCCCAGCAGCATTTGGGTGCGTAAGAATTTTTCGTCCATAAAGCCTCCGAAAAAAGGCGGACGGGGCTGGGCTCCGTCCGCCTTTTGGTCGTTAGTCGTTTACATACTTGATGCCGTCGCCCTGGACCGCTTCCAGACCTTCGGTCAGGCCGGTGAGCCAGGTGTTCATACCGTCCTGACGCAGGGCGCTGTCGGCGTCCAGCTTCCAGACGGGATCGTTGGCACCCTGGTAGTACACCACGTGCCAGCCCTGCTGACCGGAGTTGGTGTTCTCAATGAGGGTGGTGTCGCCGGGCTGACGGGCCTCATCAAAGATCCAGTCGTTAAAGGCATCGAACATCTGACCCTTGTAGACCTCCTCATACAGACCGCCGTTGGTGTTGGAGCCGGGATCGTCGGAGTTGGCCTCGGCCAGAGCGCCGAAGGACTCGGCGGTCTTGTCGCCGGCGTTCCACTCATCCAGCAGGGACTGGGCCTCGGCCTTGGCGGCGTCCAGAGCCTCCTGAGTGGGAACGGTGGACTCGTCCACATCCTCGGTGGCGGGATCATCCTCCTGGGTCAGCTCAGCCTTGATGAGGATGTGGCGGATGTCGGCAGTGGGAGTCTCGTCCAGGTAACGCTCCTGGAAGAGCACCACATAGTAGCCGGTATCATATTCCACCACGCCCACGTCGCCGGTGGTGCGGGAGGCATCCAGCATCCACTCGCCGTAGGTGCGGCTGGAGACGCTGGTGCCGGAGAGAGCGGTGGTCAGGGAGTAGTCAGGATCGCTCTCATACTTCTCCTTGCTGCTCTCAGACACATAGTTGGGAGCCAGCTCGGCAAAGGTGGCCTCCTTGTCCTCGGCAGCCTCCACGGCAGCGGCGAACTCGTCGGCCTTGGCCTTGGCGGCCTGCATGGCGGCGGCGGACTCCTCCTCGGTGGGCTCCACGGTGTTGCCCTCCTCGTCGGTGCCGCTGGGAGCGGTGCCGTCGATCTGGATGGAGCGGAAGGTGAAGCTGTCCAGATCATTCTTGTGCTCGTCATAGTAGGTCTGGATGGCGTCGTCGGTGATATCCAGACCGTCCATATAGGCGTTCTTATAGCTGGAAACCAGCACATCCCGACGGACACAGTCCTCATAGGCGCCCACGGTCATATACTTGCCATAGGTGCTTCTCAGGTAGCCTTCAAAGCTGCTGGCGCCCAGCTGGGCGGCATAGCTCTTCATATAGGCGATGGAATTGTCCACGGTGGCCTGATCCTCGTCGGTAAAGGTATACCCGGCCTCCTCAGCGGCATTCTCCACAGCGGCCACTTCGGTCAGGTCGGTAATGGCCTTCTCCAGGAAGTAGTCATAGTAGGTCTGGGTCTGTTCCTCGTCCACATACTGCTCACGCAGGTCGGTCTGAGGATCAAAGGAGGCGCCGTTGGAATAGGATTCAACCATGGCCGCGTAGAAATAGTATTCCACATCGTTGACATTATAATTCCGGCCGTCCACGGTGAGGGCGGTGGCGCCGCGCTGGAAAATACCGGAGTGCCACACCAGCAGAATGACTACCAGGATGGCGATGATCACGCCGATGGCGGTATACAATACCGTTTTCTGCTTGGCGGCCTTCTGCTCCCGGAGCTCAGCCCGCTGCTTTTGGGTCAAGCCCTGCTCGGGATCGCTCCGGCGCTGCTTTTTTTCTCTGGATGCGCTCATTTGTTGCTTCAGTCCTCTCGTCAATGTTCCTGCCAGTGGCAGGGCGGATTCTCAACAAAATGGGATAGACAAGCTTGTATTATACAGGAAAATGGCCTGTCTTTCAAGTATAAAAACGGGCTTTTTCCTCTGGAACGGGAAAGCTAAAAGAAAACCCCACGAAACCACAGTTTCGTGGGGGCCCCGCTCTGGCCGTGCGGATCCATTTAAAACCTGCACGAAATGGCAGGTGGGTCGCCTCCATGATGTTTCGTTGCTTCCAACTTCCAGCCGTCCCTCGAAGGGGCGCCGGGAGGCCTGCAGTCCGCACCATGAGGGGGGCGTCCCGTTTAAGAGATGTGGGTTTAAATAAAACCCGTCACGCACCGAGCAGGAATCAGTTTCAGATTTTACTCATCATCTTCGTCAGCGAAGAGAGCTTCCATAAACTGCTGATAGACCAGTTCCAGCTCCTCGTCGCTGTCCAGGGTGGAGAGCTGGTCCTCGCCGTCCACATGGACCACCTTCAGGATGATGAGGCCGTTTTCCTCGTCGTCCAGGTCCACCTCTTCCACGCCGTCCTCCTGTTCCTCGCCCTGAATGGCGGGGAAAAAGGCCATATAGGTCTGACCGTTGTAGTCCAGGGTATCAACGTGCTCCAGCTCAAACTCGTTGCCCTCTTCATCGGTAACGGTGATGAAATCAGGGCCAAATTCTTCACTCATAGATGGCACCATACCTTCCTTAGTGTCGTCTCTATTGTAGCTTGTAGTTGAGTAAAATGCAAGAGCAGGACGTGCTAAAATTTTTTTGAATCACGGAATGGATACAAAAAAGCCGGGAAAGAGGGTGGACAACAGGTGAGAACGTGATATAATAGCATCGATTCTCTGTAAGCTTTAGTTGCAGATAGCAGTACCAAAAGCCTGCTTACCCCATACGGAGGTGTCATTTTTGCCGTCAAGATCCAATCAAAGTCCCCGGCCGCCCAGGCGCCGGAGCGAAAAGACCTACAGTCCCGCGATGCATATCCTGGGAATCGTGGGCAAGGTCGTGGGGACCTTCCTGCTGGTCATGCTGATCACCGGGATCATCCTCGTCTGCTTCGCCATGGTCTATATCAAAACAGTCATCCTGCCTCAGGCCCATCTGGACGCCAATTTTGATATGAACCTGACCAGCACCATCTATTATATGAACCAGGAGACGGGAGAATACGAGGAACATTTTTCCCTTCACGGTACAGAGAACCGTAAGAAAGTGACCTACGATCAGATCCCGGAAAATCTGGTCAACGCCACCATTGCCATTGAGGATGAGCGATTTTTGACCCACAATGGCGTGGACTGGAAGCGTACCCTCAACGGCGTGCTGCTCATGTTCACCGGAAAGGATATCCAGGGCGGCTCCACCATTACCCAGCAGCTCATTAAGAACGCCACTCAGTATGACGACGTTACCGTCAAGCGTAAGATCCTGGAGATCTTTACCGCCCTGGACTTTGACGCCACCTACTCCAAGGAGCAGATCATGGAGTGGTATCTGAATCTAATCTATCTGGGCGACAACTGTTACGGTGTGGCAACCGCCGCCGAAAACTACTTTGGCAAGGACGTGTCCGAGCTGAGTCTGGCCGAGTGCGCCAGCCTCATCAGCATCACCAATAACCCCACCCTGTATGGCCCCAACTCCAACATTCGTATCACCAATGAGGAGACCGGCGAGGTCACCACCGGCCGGGAGCGCAACAAGCAGCGCCAGGAACTGGTGCTGTGGAAGATGCTGGACCTGGGCATGATCTCCCAGGAGGAGTACGATGAAGCTGTGGCGGAGGAACTGGTGTTCACCCGCAGCGAAGATGAAAAGAAGCCCAGTACCATTTACAACTGGTACGACGAGCAGGTCATCACCGATGTGATCAACGACCTGATGGAGGAATATGGCTACTCCGAGCAGCTGGCGGAGAACATGGTGTACTCCGGCGGCCTGAAGATCTACGCCTGTGTGGATACCCGCATCCAGTCCATTGTGGAATCGGTCTATTACGATCAGAACAGTCTGGTGCTTACCTCCTCCAAGGGACAGGATATCCAGTCCTCCATTGTCATCATTGACCCCGAGGGCAATGTGGTGGGCCTGGCGGGCGCCCTAGGCGAAAAGACGGCCAACCGGGTGCTCAATATGGCCAGCGGCACCGTCCGTCAGCCCGGTTCCTCCATCAAGCCCCTGTCGGTCTATGCGCCGGCCATTGAGCTGGGTATGATTACCCCGGCTTCGGTCTATGCCGATGAACCGGTGCGTGTGCTCAACGGAAAGAACTGGCCCCTGAACAATCCCCAGACCTACCGCGGTGATATTACGGTCAATACCGCTGTGGAGGTGTCCTCCAACCCTGTGGCGGTGCGTATTCTGGAGGAGATGGGGGCGGAAACTTCCTTTGACTTTGTGGAGCAGAATTTCCACATTGATCTGGAGGAGTCCTATCTGAGCAACGGCGAGGTCAAGAACGACTACGGTTCCAGCCAGTTGGCTCTGGGCGGTCTGACCCACGGTGTCAGCGTGATGGATATGGCGGCTGCCTACTCGGTGTTCCCCCGGGACGGTGTGTATATCGAGCCCCGGACCTACACCAAGGTCACCCGTGAGGTGGACGGTGTGGAAGAGGTGCTGCTGGATAACACGGAAACGGAAGAAGAAGTCATTCTCTCCACCAAGACCACCTATTATATGAATGAGATGCTCAAGAACGTGGTAAGCAACGGTACCGGTACCGCCGCCCGTATCTCGGGCATGACGGTGGCCGGTAAGACCGGTTCCACCACCGCCAACAACGACCGCTGGTTTGTGGGCTATACGCCCTATTATACTGCGGCTGTGTGGGTGGGTTATAAGACCCCTGAGCGGATCTATGCCAGCAATAACCCGGCGGCGGTGCTGTGGCAGAAGGTCATGAGTCAGGTCCATGAAGGCCTGGATAACAAGAACTTCACTCAGGCCAGCGGACTGACGCCGGTACAGCTGTGTAAGGACAGCGGGCTGCGGGCCACCGAGGCCTGTCTCAGCGATCCCAGAGGGGACCGGGTCTACCAGATGTACCTCTTCGCGGAGGATGTGCCGGTAGAGAACTGCGACCAGCACACGATGGTGGATGTCTGTACCGACTCCCCCATTCTGGATGCCGACGGCAATCCCATCGAGGGCCTGTACCATCTGGCCGGCGACTATTGTCCCAGAGAGGCAAACGAGGCGCTGGGGATCACCGAGGGTACAGTGAAGTCTATCGGCGTACTGGCCAGCGGAGACAGCAGCAACCAGTATACCAAGGCGTATCTGGAGTCCCAGGGCAGCTGTACGGTCCACACCTCGGAGCCGGAGCCGCCGGAGCCGGATGAGTATGATCCCTCTACCTTCCGGTTGGAGGACCAATCTACCTGGCCTACCCAGGAGCAGTGGCCTGGCTTTGATCCCACCAACCCGGCCACCTATCCCACGGTTCCGCCGGAGCCTACAGATTCGGGCGGGTCCGGGGGAGAGACGGCGGAGCCCAGTGTAACGCCGTCTCCCGCGCCTACGCCGGAGATGCCGCCGGAGGAACCATACGTTCCCGCCGGATGAGCCAATCAGTATGAAAGCGGAGGAGCTGCCTTTGGGCGGCTCCTCCGCTTTTGGTATTGCGGGCCATCATAAAATCGTAAGAAGTAGGTCGGAAAAGGGCAAAGTCGTTGGGGCCCAACGATATTGAAGCATACTTCCGTATCATTGTGGGAAAAAAGGAAAATGGAGCAAAAAGAATCTTCCTGTTTCTCTGGACGGAACCTGAAAAATCTGATACACTGAATCCAAATCACAGCAGGAGGGAATATTATGCTGATCCAACAGGTGGTCGCATTTTTATTGGCTGGGGCACTGATGACCGGCGGCTCTTCCGGGGTCGCCATTCAGGATGTTTCACAGGATCATTGGTCCTACCCCTATGTATCCTATATGGTGGAACATGATGTGATGTACACCACCAAGACTGGAAACTTCCTGGGGGAGGTCCAGATCAATCGGGGTGACTTTGTGCTCAGCCTGTGGCGGGCGGCGGGAAGCCCGTCCGGAGCCACGCCCAATTTTACCGATGTGCGCCCGGAGGACGCCTGCTATCAGGCGGTGGGCTGGGCGGTAGAGCAGGGGATCTCTCAGGGTACCTCTGAGACCAAATTCTCCCCGGCGGCCTCCCTGGACCGGGAGCAGGCCTTTACCTTCCTGTGGCGGGCCCTGCCGGTATTCGGCGTGGAACAGAAAGAGGGACTATCAGGCGGATTGGCCGATTTCCAGGACGTAGACACCGTGAGCGACTGGGCCCTGGCGGCCATTGGTGATCTGTACGCCCGGGGGATCGTCAGCGGCACCGGGGACGGACTTCTGGCGCCCCACCAGCCGGTGACTCGCAGCGAGACCGCCACGCTCCTCTATAAAACACTGGATCTGGCCGGCAAGATCGAAGGGGGCGACACCCCCACGGTTTCCACGGCAGTACCTGAAGATGAGTGGGCCTGGTTTGACGACGTGGTCTTTGTAGGCGACTCGGTATCCCTGAAGCTGACCGGATATGTGACCAAGATGCGCCAGAGCGATCCGGACTATCTGGGCAGGGCCCAGTTCCTTACCGCCGGCAGCCTGGGCAGCGGAAATGCGCTGTGGGAGGTCAGCGACGAGTCGGTGCATCCCCTCTACCAGGGCACCAAGATGCGTCTGGAGGACTCGGTCCACGCCTGCGGCGCCAAGAAGCTCTATATCCTGCTGGGTATGAATGATGTGGGCCTGTATGGCGTGGACGGCTCGGTGGCCAATATGGAGACGCTGCTCAAGCTTATCAAGGAAAAGACCCCCGATCTTCAGATCTTTGTCCAGTCGGCCACCCCCATCCACAAGGGCAATGAGAAAAAGGTGCTGAACAACGCAAACCTGCGGCTGTACAATGAGAAGCTGAAAGAGATGTGTGACCGCAACGGCTACCACTATGTGGACATTGCCTCGGTGCTCACTGACGCGGAAGGCTATCTGCCCGATTCCTATTGCAGCGATGCCTCCGGTATGGGGATGCACTTCACCGATGAGGCCTGCCGGATCTGGGTGGATTATTTGAAGCAGGATGCAGCCGCCCGTCAGAACGGCTGACCGGATGGAAAAACAGTGCGGTAGAAACCGCGGAAAGGTGATCGTATGAAAAAGAAAGTACGCAGCGTACTGCTGCTGGCATTGGCTGTCATGATGGCGGTTAGCGCCGCTGGCTGCAGCGGCGGGACAAAGACCGCCGATATGGATGTGGCGAAAGTGATGGACGCCATGCTGGAGAAAGCCCCGATTGAGGGTGGCATTGAGCTGAGTCAGGACGATATGCTCAACTTCTACGGCATCCAGAGTGAGGATATGGAGGCTTTTGCCGCCAACCTTGCAGCAGATGGCATTACCGCCAAGGAGATCGTGCTGGTGAAGGCCAAGGACGAGGACAGCGCCAAGACGGTGGAGAGCAAGCTGCAGAGTCGGCTGGACGCCCGCCGCAACGAGTTCAACAACTATCTGCCCGATCAGTACGCCATCGTGGAAAAGAGCGAAGTCAAGCGGGACGGCGTGTATGTGCGGCTTATCATCTCGCCCCAGCAGGACGAGCTGGTGGAGCTGTACAACAGCTACCTGAACGGCTGATTTAGTTAGTAGTTAGAAAAACAAAAGCTCCGCTGCCATAGCAGCGGAGCTTTTGCGTTCTTATTTTTGATTGTGAGAACTATCGCGGAGTCGTTCGTGATCTTCCAGCAGGGCCTGAGCGGCCAAATCGAAGGCGGCAGCGTCTTCATAGCGGTTGACCAGCTCGCTCTCCTGCAGGTCGCTGTAGTCCTTTTCCTTGCCGCGGTAGACAAGCTTAAGCAAAATGGGGGTGAGGATGGTAGTCGCTATTACCATCAGCACCACGGGACCAAAGAAGTCGTCGTTCATCAGCCCCGCCGCAATGCCGTTGTTGGCCACGATCAAGGCAACCTCGCCCCGGGAGATCATGCCCACGCCGATGCGGAGGGAATCCTGATTGGAGTAGCGGCACAGTTTGGCGCCCAGCCCGCAGCCCACCACCTTGGAGACTACAGCCAAGAGGATCAGCAGGACGGAGAAAAGAACGATGGAGCCGCTCATCTCCGGCAGTACCACCTTCAGACCCAGGCTGGCGAAGAAGATGGGGGAGAGCAGCGTGTACGACAGGGTATCGAAGCGATCCTGCAAGTAGGCCACCCGGGGAGTCTTGGCGAAGATCAGACCGGCGATATAGGCGCCGGTGATGTCGGCCACGCCGAATACTTCCTCGGCAAAGTAGGCGTACAGCAGGCAGAACGCAAAGGAAATCACAACAAACCGGCGTTTATCCCGGTCATATCGCTTGAACCACCACTCCACGATCCGGTGAAGCACGATCCATACCACCACACTGATAGCGAAAAAGGCTGCGATCTTCAGCAGGACCATCAGCACATTGGCGCCGGTGCCCGACATACTGGTGATGATGGTGAGCGCCACGATGCCCAGCACATCGTCAATGATGGCGGCGCCCAGAATGGCGTTGCCCGAACGGGTGGACAGCTTCCCAATCTCCTTCAGAGTCTCTACCGTGATGCTGACGGAGGTGGCGGTCAGAATCACGCCGACAAAGACGTTTTGCAGGAAGGTGTCAGTTCCGGTATTGAAGAAGCAGGCCAGCGCAAAGCCGCCTGCCAGCGGGACCAGAACACCGATGAGGGCGATGATGAAAGCGGATGCGCCTGCCTTCTTCAGTTCGCCCAGGTCAGTCTCCAGACCGGCGTTAAACATGAGGACAATAACACCCAATTCCGCCAGCTGGTCCATCAGTGTGGTTTCCTGAAGCACGCCCAGCATAGCGGGGCCCAACAGCAGTCCGGCCAACAGCGCGCCGACAACCTGGGGCAATGCAAAACGTTTGGTTACAATTCCCAGGACCTTGGTGCTCAACAGGATGACCGCGATTTCAAATAAAAAATGATAACTCGTAGCCCACACCCCTCTCTCTTATAGTAAAAATACACTAGAGATGGTAGTTTATTTTGGGCGAAAAGTCAATTGGCAACCTGGATAGAATTTTAGGCCGCCGCCATAATGCAACTCAAAAAAGTGACAAGAAAATTCCCCGGTAAGAACTGCCTGAAACAATTCTTACCGGGGAAATACATAGATGGATAAATCAGGATGGTTGAGAGGGGGCGGAGAAACGCTGCGCAACCCGCCGGAATTCGTCCTCTAATAAAAAACTGATGCGGGCGGCCAGCTCCGATGGTTCCTCTTTCATGTCGTCGGCCAGCCAGCCCAGCATGGTGCCGGCCAGGGCGTACATATAGAAATCAATGAGAAATTCCCGGTCTCTCTCCGCCAGGACAAGACCTTCGGCGGCAGTATCCAGCAGCTTGGCAGTCAAGGCGTGGGACATGGTGAAGAACTGACAGTCCAGGTGCTCACGGCCGCTGGAGCGGTAGATGTGATAGATGATGACGTGGTTCTCCTGTATGTAGTGGAAGGAGGTCATCAAAGCCTCCTGCCAGGAGGTGCAGGGCTGCAGGACCTCGGCGGTCTCATGCTCCAGAAACCAGTGGAGCAGATCATAGATATCCTGGAAATGATAATAGAAGGTCTGCCGGTTGACTTCGCAGTCCTCTACGATCTCCTTGACGGTAATATCGTCCAGAAACTTCTTCTGCAGCAATCGCCGTAGAGAATTGGCAAGAGCCAGTTTGGTGCTGGGAGCCAATGGGCACACCTCCTCTCGTTCAGACCGGCGGGAGCAACCGCCGCTTTGCGGCTATTATATCACAATGGTATAAAGAATTGCAATCCTGTCCAAAGTATGGTATGATTTGCCCCGTTAAACGGGAACATCAAAGGAGAGAGAAATATGACCATTGATTATCATCCCAGGGGCGTTTGCTCCAACCGCATGGTGGTGGATGTGGAGAACGGCGTGATCCGCTCCCTGCAGGTCCAGGGCGGGTGCAACGGCAACCTTCAGGGAATCTCCCGTCTGGTGGAGGGTATGAAGGTGGATGAGGCCATCCGGCGGCTGGAAGGCATCCGCTGCGGCTTCAAAGCCACCTCCTGCCCGGACCAGCTGGCCCAGGCGCTGAAACAGGCGGTACAGGCCTAAACAGAAAAAAGCTGGGGCGTGCATATGCACGCCCCAGCTTTTTTTGTATACGCAGGAGTGAGCCTCAGGCAGCAGGCTTTTCGGCGGTCAGGGCGCCGAAGTTGGACAGAACCTGAGCAAACTCCACCCGGGTCAGCTGACCGGCGGGCATCAGCTGGCCGGCCTCGTTGCCGGTCATGATGCCGGCGTAGTAGCAGAAGGTCATGCCGTCCAGAGACTCAGCGGGGATGGAGGCATAGTCGGGAGCCTTCTCCATGGAGCCGTCGGCGGCAGGGGCCTGGATGCCCTTGTACTCGGCATAGGCGGCGATCAGATCGGCGATCTCAGCGCGGGTGATAGTCTGATCCTCGCCGAAGGTGGTGCCTTCAAACAGACCCACGGAAGCGGCCCAGTTGATGCAGTCGGAGTACCACTTGCCCTCGGTGTCGGTGACAGTGGTCTTCTCCACGGCGGGAGCACCCTCCATGTTGTACAGCACCTGATACACGGTGGCGCGGCTCACCTGGCCGAAGGGAGTGAAGCTGAAGCCGTTGGTGGTGCTCATCATATCATTGTTCACCACATAGCGGACAGCCTCGCCGTACCAGGCGGAGAAGTCGGCGTCGGCGTACAGAACGGTGATGCGGCCGTCGCCTCTGGGATTGGCGTACTGCTCGCCTACCACGCCGCCCAGCTCGTCCTTGATGTAGTTGATGAGGACCTCGTTGTCCACCATGACCTCATCCTTCAGGATCTTCACGTTGTCAGCGCCGAACATGGCATAGCCGTCGCCGCCGTCCTTGAGCATATAGTTGTGGGAGGCCAGGGTGTAGGTGGCCTCGGGGTCAATGGCGGTGTACTCGCCGGTCTCGCTGTCCAGAACCTGAACATCCTTGACCCGGCGGTCGCCGGCCACCTTCACGAAGTTACCAGCGTCGTCCAGCTCCACGGAGGTGGGGATGGAGGTGTCCACGGTGTACTTGATGCCGGAGACCTGCAGGAAGCCGCCGCTCTCAGACACGCCGGCCTGCATGGAGCCCAGCTCCAGAGCATCCAGGATCTGCTGGCCGGAGACCTCAACCAGGCAGGCCAGGTTGCCGAAGGGATGGACGGCGATGATGTTGCCGTAGGTGATGTCGCCGGCAGCGATGTTGTCGCGGACGCCGCCGCCGTTGACAAAGCCGATGTCAGCGCCCAGCAGCACGCGGTAGGCGTCGGCGCACAGGTCGCCCAGGTTGGTCTCGGCGGAGCGGACAGCACGCTCACCGGTGTAGGGATCGTTGATGGTCAGGTCCACGGAGGAAGTAGCCACCACTTCTTCGGACATGGCCTTGTACTCAGCCTGGATACCCTCGATGAAGGTCTTGGCGGTGGTGTAGGCCTGAGAGGTGGTATCCACGTCAGCCAGGGCAACCAGCTCGGTGGTCATAGTGCCGTCGGGAGCGATGACCAGCTTGCCCACGGACTCGGCCTTGGTGCCGGTCTGGCTCAGGAGCACGTCCTCACCGTCGGCGTTCTTCACGGTCTTGGAGGGCTCGGTGGTGTGGGAGTGGCCGTCCAGCACCACGTCGATGCCGGTGGTATTGGCAATGACTTCGGTGGACATCCAGGGAGAGCTCTGGGCGTCCTCACCCAGGTGAGCCAGGGCCACCACATAGTCGGCGCCGGCCTTGCGGGCGGCATCCACAGTATCCTGGACCTGGTCGTACAGGGCCTTGCCGTCCTTATCCTGGCAGAAGCCGTAGATGTACTCGCCCTTGTCGTTCTGGAAGTAGGCGGGGGCGGACTTGGTCAGGGTCTCGGGAGTGGAGATACCCACATAGGCCACGTCCACGTCGCCGTAGGTGACCATGGTGTAGGGCTCCAGCACGGCCTTGCCGTCGGCGTCCACGAAGTTGCAGCTGACATAGGTGTACTCAGCCTGGTTCTTGGCGATGTCCAGGAAGGTATCCATGCCGAAATCGAACTCATGGTTGCCGGGGATGGCAATGTCGTAGCCCACATTGTTCATGATGTCCACGATCCAGCTGCCCTTGGACAGGGAGCCCAGGATGCCGCCCTGGATGGCGTCGCCGTTGTCCACCAGGGTAACGTTGTCGGCGCCGTAGCTGGCTTCCATCTCGGCCTTATAGGCGGCGATGGCGGCATAGGACATACCGTCGTCGCTGGTGCAGTGGACGTCGTTGGTGTACAGCACCACAATACCGTCATCCGTAGCAGCGGTGGTGTCCCCCTCGGCAGCCATGGCGGGGATGCAGAAGCTGCTGGCCATGGACAGGGAGAGGAACAGGGACAGGAACTTGCGTGTGTGTTTTCTCATGAAACATTCCACCTTTCCTTCCGGGCCCTACCGGAGGGGACCTTTTCGGCTGGCTGGATGGAGCCTGAACGCATCCGCAGCACATAAAGATTTCCTCTGGATGTGGGCAAATCGGATATCATAATGGTAACAAAACGGAAACAAAAATACAAGGGGGCCCGGTGTAGAAAGTAGGTAAATTTTATGTGGTTTTGGTAAAACAGGCAGAAAGGCAGAAAAGACAACAAGTCCCCGGAGAAACGCTCCGGGGACTTGCTTCAGCAGGGCAGAGTGACCCAGGTGGGAGTGCCGGACAGATCGGTAAAGAGAAGGCCGTTGGGAGGCAGAAAGGTGAACAGAAGTGTGGCGATTCCCAGTACCAATACCAGCAGGACCAGCACTTCCCGGAAGTTCTGCCAGAAGGGCTGGTGGAGCAGATGGGGCAGCAGGAAAAATACCGCCATCATCAATAGATAGAGGACGATATCAAAGATAAGGGAGTCCCCCTGAAAAGGAATGTGGTAGAGGTAGCCGATTCCCAGCATTCCGGCCGTGGCTGCCAGCAGGGCAAAGGCCCGCTGTCCCAGCAGCTCAGGCTGCCGGCGGCGCAGAGCCAGCCCGGCAATGAGGCAGGGCCAGTAGAGCAGTTTGACGTGCTCCCATAGGCTCTCCCGCACCGGAGCTACCAGAGCGGTGGCAGGACAGGGAAGCAGGGTATAGAGGAAATGCAGACAGGCGCCGGCCACTGTGGCGGCAACAAAAGCGATCCACTCGGTCTTGCTCAGGCGCGGCATGGCGGACACATCCTTTCGTCTTATATGCCGTAACATATGCAAACAAAAGAAAAAAATACCACAGAGCCTCCAGATAAAAAGCAGGAAACAGGGGGAGAAAAGAACAGGGGCAAAGCGCCAACAATCTGCCGGGCGGCAGTTGGAAAGAAGTACCAAGCCAAAGGAACATTTCATTGCCAGCGTGGTTCGTCCATTTGAAAACCATATTAGTAACAGGCGTACAAAACGCCAATGATTTTGGGAAGGAGCGTGGACAGCGAAATGGGAAAAGAAGAACCAAAGATCAGGCCCTGGGTGGGCGCGGTGCTGACAGCAGTGCTGCTGCTTGCCTGGGCGGCCTGGTTCCAGCCCGTCAGGGCGGCGGAAACCAGAGAAGTGATCCCCATGGGCCGTACCGTAGGGATTAAACTGTTTTCCGACGGCGTGATGGTGGTTGGTTTTGGTGAGGTGACGGCGGCTGACGGCAGTTACACCCCGGCCCGGGACTGTGGGCTGAAGGAAGGGGATATCATCACCCACATCAACCGGGAAGAAGTGGATAGCATCGAGGAGGTCCAGGCCGTGCTGCAGCAGGTGGGGGACCAGACCATGAGCATTCGTGCGGTGCGGGACGACAAAGAGGTCCAGTTTACCGCCCAGGCGGTCCAGTGCAGTGCCGACGGGCAGTATAAACTGGGTGCCTGGATCAGAGACTCCATGGCCGGTATCGGCACCATGACCTTCTGCGATCCCGAGACTGGTACTTTCGGCGCTCTGGGCCACGGTATCAACGATGTGGATACGGCAAAGCTGATGCCTATGCAGTCCGGGTCCATCCTCTATTCCGAAGTCACCGACGTGCAGAAGGGCGCGAAGGGAACGCCGGGGGAACTCCACGGAGCCTTTCAGACCGACCGTGATCTGGGGGTGCTGTGGTCCAACACCTGCAGCGGCGTCTTTGGCCAGATCAGTGATGAGACCATGACTGACGGCATGGAGCCGGTACCAGTGGCGGAACGCAGCCAGGTCCAGGTGGGCCCGGCGGTCATTTTGTCCAATGTGGCCGGCGATCAGGTGGAGGAGTATGAGGTGGAGATCACCCGTATTTTTCCCGAAAAAGAGGGAGATACCCGCAATTTGATGCTGAAAGTGACTGACGCCCGACTGCTGGATACCACAGGCGGCATTGTGCAGGGTATGAGCGGCTCACCCATTCTCCAGGATGGTAAATTGGTAGGAGCCGTGACCCACGTTTTGGTCAATGATCCCACCCAGGGTTACGGGATTTTGATTGAAAATATGCTGGATGTGGCTGGAGAAAAGGTCTAAGGCATAACAATACGCCCGGACGGTCTGGAGTGACCGTCCGGGTGTTTTTATGGAAGATGGAAGGGCGCATATCCAAAAGCCGGAAAGGTGTTTAATCGCTCTGTTCATGGAAAAGAAAATATGCTAAACTGTTAAAGAATTGGAAAGAAGCCGGCTTGAAGCCGCAAAGAGAGGATGGAACATATGCAGTATTGTCTCAGCGAATGCCTGCGGGATAAAAACCTGCGCATAAAACTGGCGGATACTCCTTTTGTTTTTGAGGATGGGAACGGGGTCTTTGATCTGGATTTCCAGGAGCAATCCGTGCGAAAAAACCACAGAAAGACCTTTGACCGGCTGATGGAGCTGGGCGGTGAGGCTCTGCTGCAGAAGCTGCTAGAGGAGGACAAGACCTGCCTGATGGGAGAGAAGGGAAAGGGCACCAGCACCATTGCGGGCACCGAGCGCTTCCACCTCAAGACCAACGCCGGCACGCCCACGGCCCTGTCCTCCATCTTCCACGGCATCGCTGGCTGGGCGGAGGTCTCGGAGGACTTCGACCTGGATCTGGTGACCTGCGCGCTGGAGGAGGAAGAGAGCGCGGAGGACGATGAGCTTCAGGATGGGGAGCCGGATGATGAAAGCCCTGAGGTGCGCCGATGGGCGGAGCCTCTGCCGCAGCAGAGCTGTTCCCTCATCACCCGCAACGGCGCTCCCTGCTTCTTTGACGAGGAGAACAAGGAGTTTATCTCCCTGCCCGGCACGGACGGCCCGGTGGTGGAACTGGCGGCCTGCGAGCCCCTCATGGGCAAGACAGATCCGTGGTCAGATGGGGAGGAAATCATGGGCTACCGCTACCGGACCAAGCCTGACGGCAAGTGGGGTTATGTCAGCCGTCATTTCACCCAGATCGTCCCGCCCCAGTTTGATGAGATTCTGGTGGCAAGCTATGAAGATGAGGTGAGCTGTATCTTTGCCTGGTGCAAGGATGAGATCTGCGAGTGGATCACGCAGTTTAAGATCGTCTGCTCCGTGGAGGACCCTTATGACCAGCAGGATATCTGGCTGGATCTGACGGCGGCTTTTAACGTCGAGGACCAGAACCAGCTTCCTCAGACCAACGGCTGGCGTCGGTACAGCTGCGACCAGAAATCCCTGCTCTATCGCCCGTCTTCGGAAGCGGAGAAAGGAAAGCTGATTGATATACCCGTGCTTTTCCAGCAATGGGATGTGACCTTCCTGCCTGGCTTTCTGTCCTTGCAGCACTGCCTCAGAACCGATTGTATCCACTGGGTGGCAACCGATTCAGAAGCCCCCTCCACGTGGCTGGTAGATGACTGCAGGAAAGCAGTATCCGCCCCTTTGCCGGATTTCACCGTAAAAAAATGTATCAGCAGGAGGAACGCCCTGATCGAAAAGGAGGGCTATTGGGCGGTGGCCCGGCTGAGCAACCACAATGAGACGGGCAAGCTCCAGGTGGAGCGGTGGCTCACCCCGCTGGCCTTCACCCATATTCAGGAAATGGGCGAAAACCTCTATGTCCTGCTGGTCGATCGGTTTGGCCAGCTGGGAGTATTTAACTGGAACACGGAGAAGTATGTGGTGCCCTGCCGCTATGACCGGATCGAATGTCAGCTTGAGCCTTTCTGGTCGGATGGGTTCCGGGTACATCAGGGCGGCTTTGTGGGGACCATTGACCCGAACGGCTTCTGGAAGGAGCACCTTCACCGGGAGGAGCAGGCATGATCTACGCCACCGACAACGACCTCCAAGCCATCGGGCAGCTGGATTTTGAGGAACGCGTAGACGCCATGTACTACTACCTGGTCAAGGGCTGGAACATGAACGAGGTAGGCGAGGACCGGCTGGGTATCCGCTCCGACCAGCCCGGTCGGTTGGTGTCCAGCCTTATGCGGGCCTATGGCTTCACCGGCAAAAACGGCGGCGCCTATCCCCGATGCCCCAAGCAGGTCCTGGCGGATTTTGTAGACCGCTACTGGGCGGACCAGCACAACGGTGCGGTGGAGAGCGGGACGTTTCAGCGGTTTTACCGGCAGTATCAGCAGCAGGAACAGCAGGTACAGCAGGAACGGGAGCGCCGGGAGCGCCAGAGATGGCAGGAGCAGCAGCGCCAGGAACAGCTCCGGCAGGAGCGGGAGCGCCAGCGTCAGGAGCAGCTTCGCCGGGAGCGGGAGTGGCAGGAGCAGCAGCGTCAGGAACAGCTTCGCCGGGAGCGGGAGCGGCAGGAGCGGCAGCGTCAGGAACAGCTCCGGCAGGAGAGGGAGCGCCAGCGCCAGGAAGAACAGCGGAAAAGTCAGAGCCAAAGCCTGGTCAGCCAGGGAAAGAATGCCCTGAATCAGGGCCAGCTGCGGCGTGCTCTGGACCTCTTTTACCAGGCACGAAACCTCCACGACACCTGGGAACTGAACCGACTGATTGCCCAGACACTGGCCCAGAGCTCCAACGCGGCGGAGCACTGTGACGCCATCATCCGGGAACTCACGGAGTACGAGGAGCATCTGGCGAAAAATAACTCCGCCCTCAATGCACAGCAATCCCTGTGGCTGGCCCGGGCCTATGTGGCCAAGGGAGACAAGTCCCGGGCGTGTACCTACTACTTTCAGGCTGGAGACCACTACTACGACAAAAGCGACTACGTACAGGCCAACCAGCTCTACCAGGAGTCGCTGGACAAGACAAATTTTTATCAGCATGGCCGTCAGTTCCGGGTGGCCTATGCATTCAGCAAGGCAAAGAAGTCGCTTACGGAGGACGATCACCGCTACTGTATCGACTACTATCAGCGCTATCTGCGTGAGGTGGGTGAGGATGATTACGCCCGGGGCAATCTGTCCTATCACTTCAATCAGCTGGGCGAGTATGAAGAGTCGCTGCGGTGGGGGCTGCCCGCCGCGGAGCGTGGAACGGTCTCCTTTATCTTTAAAAATATGGGGAACGCCTGCTATCAGCTGAAACGATGGGAGGAGGCCATCCGCTGGTATGAAAAGGCGGTGGCTGCGGGGGAACCCGGCCAGTCCTATTATATTGCCCTGGCCCTTGGAAACCTGGGGAAGTATCAGGAGACCGTCCGGGAGCTGAAGGCTCTGGTAAAGTCCCAGTGTACCTCCGCTGAACGGCTCCGCTACCTGGATAAGCTGGTAACCACTTTGTATTGCTACATCGAAGACGATGAAAAAGACCTGGCCTACTGGCTTTCCTATGGACAGGCCCTGCAGCAGCTGGTCAGTCACCCCGAGTGGCCGGGAGACGACTGTGCGGAAGGATTCCTAAGGGCGCTGGAGAGGGCTGCAAAACAGTATCCCCAGCTGCAGGGCTATGCAGATGCGGTGCTGGAGCATATGCCAGACGTCAAAGCGGAACGCGCACGTGAGGAGGAGGCCCGGCGTACGGAAGAAGCCAGACGTGCGGAAGAAGCCAGACGTGCGGAAGAAGCCAGACGTGCGGAAGAAGCCCGGCGTGCAGAAGAAGCCAGACGTGCAGAAGAAGCCAGACGTGCAGAAGAAGCCAGACGTGTGGAAGAAGCCAGACGTGCAGAAGAGGCCCGAAAAAGAAGAGAAGAGGAAGAGCTGCTGCTGCTGATTTGGTAACAGAACTGGAAGCAGCAGAAGGACAAAAGCAAGTATGCGCCGGGGAATCAGTGCGGTTCTCCGGCGCTCTTTTTGCCGAAAAAGGGGGAGGGAGTGGAGAAGTATGCTGCCCGCCGTCGGAATTTCTGCGGAAAAGTCGAACGAAGTCGAAGAGAAATAACCATAAATTACCAGTAAAACCCTTGCGCTTGCTGTCTGATTATGGTAAATTATAGCCAACCGGTAATCAGCCTTGGCCAGGCGGCAAATGTGGAGCAGGAGGAGCCTGCTGGAAAGGGTGTCAATATTGGAACGGAGAATCAAAGTCCTGGTAGCGGATGCAAGCGAAGAATTTCGCCGTATTCTGGTGGAACAGCTGGAAGGGGAAGCGGGCATCCAGGTGGTGGGAGCCACAGGAGATGGAGAAGAGGCGCTTCAACTTTCAGAGCGTCTGGCGCCGGATGTGCTGGTGATGGATCTGGTGCTGACCCAGATGGATGGGGTGGAGGTCTTGCAGGCGCTGTCCAAGGCCGAAGCCAGGCCCCGGGTGCTGGTGCTCTCCGGATTTGCCCGGGGCAGCGTGGCTGAGCTGGCTGCATCCACCGGCGCGGATTACTATATGCTCAAGCCCTGCCGGCTGACGGCGGTGGCCGAGCGGGTCCGCCAGCTGGCCGCCCTTCAGGAGACGGAGGAAGGGGATGACGGCGAAGAGCGGGCCAGACGGCTGGAAAATGTGGTGACGGGAATCATCCATGAGATCGGTGTGCCCGCCCACATCAAGGGTTACCAGTATCTGCGGGAGGCTATTATCATCGCCGTGGGGGATATGGATGTGATCAACGCGGTCACAAAAATTCTCTACCCCGAGGTGGCCAAACGCTTTGGCACCACTGCCTCCCGGGTGGAGCGGGCCATCCGCCACGCCATCGAGGTGGCCTGGGACCGGGGCGATCTGGAGACACTGCAAAAATACTTCGGCTACACGGTCTCCAACGCCAAGGGAAAGCCTACGAATTCGGAATTTATTGCCATGATCGCCGATCGGCTCCAACTGCAGCAGAAGGAGCGGTGAAGGCTGTGATGTGCCCGGCAGACGGGGAACTCCCCGGAGCCGGGCGCGTTTTTCTCTACACAGCCGGACAAAAAAGGAGTATAACATAAGCAGACAGGATGCGCCCCGCTGCCGGGGCGTATCCCCTAGGAGGCGTGACCATCATGCTGGTGCAGCAATTACATTGGGCCAGAACCGAAGAGCGGGACCTGGAGGATCTGGCCATTGAACAGGAACAGCTTGTGGGACTGGATCTGTCCCACTTGGAGTATACCCGGATCCGGTTCTATAAATGCCGTTTTGAGCGGTGCGATTTTTCCAAAGCGGCTTTTTATCAGTCGGAATTTGACGGCTGTGATTTTTCCAACTGCAGCTTTCTGGATACGGTGTGGAACAAGTGCCGGGTGTCCGGGTGCAAGGGAGACGGCGTGAAGATGATCTCCAGCCGCTGGAAGGATTGCTCGGTGACTGACAGCAGCTTTCGCTATGGGAATTTTTCCAAATCCCTGTGGAACCGGGTTAGTCTGACCGGCTGCGATTTGCGGGAGGCTTCCATGGCGGAGGCCCGGGTAAGCGGCCTGGAGCCCCATGGGTCCAACTTTCAGAGGGTGGACTTTTTTCGGACTCCGCTGAAGGGTCTGGATCTGTCCGACTGCCAGATCCAGGGCATTACCGTGTCGGAGAGCCTGCAGGAGCTGCGGGGGCTGAAGATCAACCCAGCACAGGCGGTGGATCTGGCCCCTTTGCTGGGGGTACAACTGCTCTGAGCATTCCGGCTTCGGACAAGATACAGGCATGGAACCGCCCCTGTCCGCATACCTCTGGGACAAGGGGGTGGGGCTATGACCGGATTAGAGCGGCTGGCCGATCTGATCTGGAATCCGTGGCTGCTGGGCCTGTTTCTGGTGACGGGCCTGTATCTGTCGGTGCGGACCGGTTTTTTTCAGGTAATTCATTGCAGGCTGTGGCTCAGGACCACGGCAGGGGCACTGGGCAAAAAAGCCAGAAAAGGTACCGGGCGGGGGCTGACTCAGCTTCAAGCCATGTCCACCGCTTTGGCGGCCACCATTGGCACAGGCTCCATCGCCGGGGTGGCCACCGCCATCTTTTACGGCGGGCCGGGGGCGGTATTCTGGATGTGGGTATCCGCCTTCCTGGGTATGATGACCGGCTGTGTGGAAAAGATCCTGGCGGTGCGCTACCGGGAAAAGGACGAGAAGGGCTGCTGGCAGGGCGGACCCATGTGCTACATGGAAAAGGGGCTTGGGAGCCCCGCCTTGGCCACCCTGTTTGCCCTGTGCTGTGTGGCCGCCTCCCTGGGGGGCGGCAATATGGTGCAGGCCAATTCCATCTCGGCTGCCCTCCATGCCGGTTTTGGGCTGGACCCGCTGGCAGTGGGCATCGTGGTGGCTCTGCTCACCGGAGCGGTTGTGGTAGGGGGCATTGGCCGCATCGGCAAGGTGAGCGAGACCCTGGTGCCCTGTATGGCCCTCCTCTTTGTGGGCGGCGGGATGGTGGTACTCTGCTGCCATGCCCAGGCCCTGCCCGGGGCGCTGAGACAGATCGTGGAGGGGGCCTTTACCCCAAAGGCAGCCCTGGGGGGCGGCGCGGGCTACGGTATGGCGGCGGCGCTGCGGTACGGTGTGGCCCGAGGGGTATTTACCAATGAGGCGGGCATGGGCTCCTCTTCCATTGCCCACGCCGCCGCCGACACCAGAGAACCGGCGGAGCAGGGGATGTGGGGCATTTTTGAGGTGTTTGTGGCCACCATCGTGGTGTGTTCCATTACCGCGCTGGTGATCCTTACTACCGGAGTTTATCAACCGGAGGAGGCTTTGGCCGCCATCCAAAAGGGGCAGGTGACGCCGGAGATGCTGGGAGCCCCCCTGTCGGCGGCGGGGTTTTCCACCGTATTCGGTCCCTTTGGGGAAATTTTTGTGTCGGTATGCCTGCTGCTGTTCGCCTTCACCTCCCTCTTGGGGTGCTGCTACTATGGTGAGCGGGGGCTGGCCTACCTGAGCGGCTCCAACCGCTGGCGGTGGATCTACCGGCTGGTATTTTTGTGGGCGCTGGTGTGGGGCAGTGTAGCCGACGTAACAGCGGTGTGGCAGCTGGCGGATATTTTCAACGGGCTCATGGCACTGCCCAACCTGTTCGCCCTGCTGCTGCTGTCCCCGGAGGCTTTGGCCCTGCTGCGGGAGTGGAAAAACAAACAGAGATGAAAAAGCGCACGCTGCTGATGCAGCGTGCGCTTTTTGTAGAAATCTTATTCCGCCGGAGCAGGGGAGGGAGAAGCTTCCCCGGTATCGGTCCCCTCCTGAGGAGCGGGAGTGACGATCGGCGAGGGAGCGGGCTGGGCCGCTCCGTCCAGAGTGATGGTGGAGCCATCCAGAATGGAGGAGGTCTCCCCGTCAATGGCGGGGGTGTGCTGGATAGTCACCTGGTCGCCCACATTGAGAATGACAGCCAGGGGATTCTGAGCGGCAGAGATGGCGTAGTAGGTGGGATCGCCCTCCAGCTGAATGAAGTAGTAGGAGTTGCCCTCCATGACTGCCGAGCGGATGTCGCTGATGACGCCGGAGACCTCAGTGCGTGGGGTGTCCTCCGGGGTGGTGATACCCTTGTTGTTGAGCAGCTTGATATACTCCTGCTCACAGGCCGACACGGTGGAGCCGGTGGCCACCACCTGATACTGGGCCACGTTGACCATGGCGTAGCTCTTCACCAGATTGGTGGCGTCCTTCAGGGGAATGAAATAGGTGGGCTCCCCGGCGATGTTAAGCAGCAGCGGGGAGGTAGCGGTGTATTTCAGGTCCTGCACCACGCCCTCGGCGGAGGACATGGCCGCCGCCTCGGTGGCGCCGGGGGCGGAGTAGAACTTGGTCTCCTTGGTACGCTGATTGGACAGCAGGAAGCCCAGGTTGGACTGGTCGGCATTGGCGGAGGTAACGCCGGTGTACATATACACGTCGTCGTTGAGGGCAATATAGTTGGAGCCGCTGGTGGTGATGGTCACGTCCCGCTGGCCGAAGATGGAGTTGATGAAGCCGTTGACCAGGGTGCCATGATAGTCATACTGCTGCATGATCAGCTCAGGGGTAAACACGTTGTCCACCCAGCTGGGGATATCGGCCAGCTCATAGTAGGTGCATTCGCCGGTGATGGCGTCCACCAGCACCGCACCCTGGATATCGTCACCGCCGAACAGGCCGATGGTCTTGACAATGCGGGGGGCGATCCAGTAGGGGCGGCCCTCCTCGTCGATCTCAAACTGAGGCGTGCCAAAGATAAAGGTAGGGTAGTTGAAGCGCAGGTGGCGCTCGATGTTGCGGTTAAGGGGCTCAGAGAAGGAGTATTTCATGCCCTCCTCCAGCCGGACCACCGTGGCCTCCTGGGTAACCATGTCCACCATCACATAGGCGGGCAGACCGGTACCTCGATTGGTAAACCATTTGAACAAGTCGGCGTAGGCGATGGGAGCCACACGGACGGGCCGGCCCTGGTAGTTGATCTGGGTGGAGTCAAAGGAATATTCAAACTGACTCACCATATCGCTGAGGGTACCCATCTGGCGGTCGCTGAGGTATTCGGCGGAGGACTCGTCCAGGGTGGGAATCTCGTTGAAGGAGATCTCGGCGATGTCGGTGGCAAAGTTGCCGTCCTCCACGGTGAGCAGATCACGGTAGGCCCCGGCCCGGAAGATAGGCAGGGAAATGAGGGTGCCCACGATGCCGATGGCGATGAGAACCAGCAGCAGGATGCCGGCCGGCAGACAGCGGGATTTGATGAAGCGCAGGTAGTCCTTGGGCCCACTGCCGTCCCGGATCAGGTCCATGCCGGAGGTGAGGATGGAGGTGACCACAAATACGATACACAACACGGCGATAAAGACATAAAAATCGCCGGACTGGGGATTGATAGGGGGCAGAGCCACATAGAAATAGACCAAGCCGATCAAAATGGTGAGTACAATACAGAGCACCAGTTTTCCGGACTTGCTTTTGGGCCCATGGGCCTTTTTGGCCGGTTGCTGTTCCATGAACGTTTCTCCTTTAGGCAATTCGACATTTTTTTCAGTATCAGAAGGGACTGATAAAGGTAGTATAGCCCATAGTGGTGGAAAAGGCAACTGAACAGGCATTAAATTTCCATAAAATGAGTGGAAAAACCTGCCGGAGCAGAGGGAGAAAGGAAGCAAAACTTCGTACAAAATCCCATTGACGACAAACTTTACATTCGATATACTTAGACAGGACATTGTAAAGAAACTGAAAAAGAAATATAAAAAAAGAGGAGAAAAAACGTGGGAAACATAAGCATCCTTCTGGGGCTGCTGGGCGGCCTGGCCTTGTTCCTCTACGGTATGCAGATGATGAGTTCCGGCCTGGAGGCCGCAGCTGGCAACCGTATGAAGCGCATCCTTGAGCGACTGACTTCCAACCGTTTCCTTGGCGTCCTGGTGGGCGCGGTGATCACTGCGGTGATCCAATCTTCTTCCGCCACAACAGTCATGGTGGTGGGCTTCGTTAACTCCGGCATGATGACCCTGCGGCAGGCTGTGTGGATCATTATGGGCGCCAATATCGGTACCACCATTACCGGCCAGCTCATCGCCCTGGACGTGGGCGCCATGGCACCCCTGTTCGCCTTTGTGGGTGTGGCCATGGTGGTGTTCCTGAAGAAACCCCAGATCCACCACTACGGCAACATCCTGGCCGGTCTGGGCGTACTCTTCATCGGCATGGAGATGATGAGCTCCTCCATGGAGCCCCTGCAGGAGTGGCCCGCCTTCGTGGATGTGGTCAGCACCTTCTCCAACCCTCTGATCGGTATTCTGGTGGGCACCCTCTTCACCGCCCTCATCCAGTCCTCCTCTGCTTCGGTGGGTATTCTGCAGGCCCTGGCGGTCAGCGGAGTCATCGGCCTGGACAGCGCTGTGTATGTTCTGTTCGGCCAGAACATCGGTACCTGCATCACTGCCGTGCTGGCCTCCATCGGCACCAGCCGCAACGCCAAGCGCACCACGGTGATCCACCTGATGTTCAACCTGTTCGGTACGGTGCTCTTTACCACCATGTGTATCCTGACGCCGCTGACCGACTTCATGGTGAGCCTGACCCCGAATTATCCGGCGGCCCAGATCGCCAATATGCACACCCTCTTTAACGTTGTCACCACCATTCTGCTGTTGCCCCTCGGCAACGGGCTGGTGAAGCTGGCCATGTTCATCCTGCCCGACCGGAGTGAGAGCGGCGAGGAGGGAATGCACCTGGCCTACCTGGTGCCCAACCCCACCCACACCAAGCAGGAGCACCCCATCGGTTTTTCCGCCATGTATATCACCCAGCTGCGGCAGGAGCTGAACCGGATGCTGGGGATGGCTCGGGAAAACATCGCCACCTGCTTCCAGGCGGTGCTGGATGTGGACCCCAAGAAAATGGAAGGTGCCGAGGCCACCGAGGACTATCTGGACTACCTGAATAAGGAGATCTCCCAGTATATCTCCCAGGTTATCGTCCATGAGACCAACGAGCAGGATTCCACCGCCGTCAGCGCCTACTTCAAGATCACCGGCAACATTGAGCGCATCGGCGACCATGCCATGAACATCTGCGAGTATACCCAGATGATGCATGATAAGAACATCCAATTCTCTCCCGAGGCCCGGGAAGAGATTAAGCGGATGGAGCAGGTCAGCCTGGAGGCCCTGGATCTCCTGGGACAGGAGGTTACCGATCCCACTAAGTGGCTGACCAAGGTGTCCGCCCTGGAGCAGCGGATGGACGACATGACTGAGGAATACCGCCGCAACCAGCTCAAGCGGATGCGGAAGGGAAGCTGCTCCGACGAGGCCTGCATTATCTTCTCCGAACTGCTCACCGACTTTGAGCGTATCGGCGACCACGCCCTGAACATTGCTCAGGAGCGGGCCTCCATTTCCTCCGACGCCACCGGCGTTTAAACCAAACCAAAACTCCCCCCGGTTCAACCTTTGAGCTGAACCGGGGGGAGTTTGTTTTATTAAGATAGTGGGGTGCGAAGAACCCTGCGGCTGGCGCCAAGAGCCAGAAAGAGGGTAAGCAGCTCTGTGACCGGGAAAGCCAGCCAGATCCCGGTGACCCCCAACAGCCATGCCAGCAAAAGTACCAGCGCGGCAATGCCTATGCCTCCCCGGAACAGGGACAGGAGAAAGGAGGCACGGGGCTGCTCCACAGCACCCAGGAAGGAGGCGGCAATGATGTTGGGCCCGGCAAAGAGAAAGCCCCAGAAATAGATCCGCAGCCCGCTTACTGCCAGCCGGGCCAGTTCCGGGTCGCCATCCCGGTTGAACAGGGCTGCCAGGGGTTCGGCCCCGAATTGAGCGATGAGGGCCAAGGCCAGACCCACCAGACAGGAGACCAGCAGGGCCAGACGGCAAAGCTGACGGACGGTGTGATGGTCTCCCCGACCGTAGGACTGACTGATGAGAGGCTGGGCCCCCTGGGACAGGCCGGTAAACAGAGCCAGAGCCATGAGCGCCAGATTGGCCACCACGCCGTAGGCTGCCACCCCAACCGTACCGGCAGCCCGGAGCATCAGGGTGTTGTAGAGGGCCAGCACCATGCAGGAGGTAAACTCATTGAGAAAGGCGGCGCTGCCCAGGCCTGCCGCGTCGGCCAGGGACCGGGCCGGGTTGGCGGGCCGGCTCAGCCGGTACTGATTCCGACCAGTGAGGCTGTGGAGAGAGGAGAGACACAGCCCGATTACCGGAGCGGTGCCGGTGGCCAGAGCCGCGCCGAAGATACCCATATTCAGAGGATAGAGGAAGAGGTAGTCCAGGGCAATGTTGGCCAGGCTGCCAGCCAGCATGGCAGTCATGGCCAGCTTGGGATTGCCGTCATTGCGGACAAAGCACACCATCACATGGTTGAGGAGAAAACAGGGAGAGAAGAGGAGTACCGTGCGCAGATAGACAGTGCACAGAGGTAGTGTGTCGGTATTAGCCCCCAGCAGCAGAGCGATGGGCCGGGCACAGAAGGCTCCCAGCAGAGCCAGGATGATCCCCAGCCCCAGCCCGGTGAGCAGGGACAAGGTAAAGGTGCGGTTGCCCCGGTCCTCATCCCCCTGATACCGGCAGATGGAGTAGCGGGTGGCGCCCCCGATGCCCAGCAGGATGCCCAGTCCGTTGATGAGCCCGAAAATGGGAATAGCCAGATTGAGGGCGGCCAGTCCGTCGGAGCCCAGCCGGTTGGCCACAAAAAAGGTGTCCGCCATGATGTAGCCGGACAGGCCAAGGGCCCCCAGCATATTTAAGGAGATGTACTTGAAAAAAGTCCGCCGCATGGTTTGTCCTCCCGGGTGCAAATGAAAAACGTGCCTGAGTATATTCCTTCAAAGACCTACGGAATATACTCAGGCACGTTGCCTCGCCCATCCGGTGACGGGCGTCATGCACATGGTTTACTTGTGGATAAGAGCATACCAGAAGAGCGGAATCCTGTCAAGCTTGGGAAAGGTTACTGGGACAGCTTTTCCCGCAGCACCTGGTTGACCACCGCCGGGGCGGCCTGGCCCTTAAGCTGCCGCATGACCTGGCCCACCAGGAAGCCGAAGGCCTTTTCCTTACCGGATTTGAAGTCCTCCACCGACTTCTGGTTGGCGGCCAGCACCTGTTCCACCACGGCGGTCACCAGTCCGGCGTCGGACACCTGGGCCAGACCATGTTCCTTAATATAAGCATCCACGTCGCCGTTGTCGGCAAAGACGGCTTCAAAGACCTTGACGGCGGTGTTGCGGTTGAGCTTGCCATCTTGAACCAGGGCGATGAGCTTGGCCAGGGTGGCGGGGGTCAGCTTCATGTCCTTGGCCTCCAGGCCGTGGGCGGACAGCTGCCCCAGTACCTGGCCCATGATCCAGTTGGAGGCCTGCTTGGGATCGGCTCCCAGGGCAACCACTTCTTCAAAAAAGTCAGCCAGAGCCTTCTGGGAGGTGAGCATCTCAGCGTCGTAGGCGGGCAGCCCCCAGTCCCGCTGATATCGCTCCCGCTTGGCCTCGGCCAGCTCAGGCTGGGCGGCCCGAAGGCCCTCGATATATTCGTCGGACAGCTCCAGCGGCGGAATGTCCGGCTCGGGGAAGTAGCGGTAATCCTGGGCGTTCTCCTTGGAGCGCATGGCGTAGGTGGCGTCCTTGTTCTCATCCCAGCGGCGGGTCTCCTGGACCACCCGCTTGCCTTCCTCAATGAGCTCGATCTGCCGCCGGGCCTCATAGGCGATGGCCCGGGAGATGGCCTTGAAGGAGTTCAGGTTTTTCATCTCGGTGCGGGTGCCGAACTCTGTGGACCCGGCGGGACGCACCGACAGGTTCACGTCGCACCGCAGGGAGCCCTCCTGCATCTTGCAGTCGGACACACCCAGGTATTGCAGGGTGGAGCGCAGCTTCTCCAGGTAGGCGATGACCTCCTCAGCCGAGCGGAAGTCGGGCTCGGTGACAATCTCAATGAGGGGCACGCCGCAGCGGTTGTAGTCCGCCCGGGTCTGGTCCAGCCAGGGGTCGTGGACCAGCTTGCCCGCGTCCTCCTCCATATGCAGCTCGTGGATGCGGATGGTTTTGCCTTCCCCGATGTCCACTTTGCCGTCGTGGCAGATGGGCAGGTAGAGCTGGGAGATCTGATAGGCTTTGGGCAGGTCAGGGTAGAAGTAGTTCTTCCGGTCAAAGCGGCTGAAACGGCTGATCTCGCAGTTCAGAGCCAGACCGGCCTTTACCGCAAATTCCAGTACCTTTTCGTTGAGCACCGGCAGGGTGCCCGGCATACCGGTACACACCGGGCAGCAGTGGGTGTTGGGCGCGCCGCCGAATTGGGTGGTGCAGGAGCAAAAAATCTTGGTCTTGGTGGCCAGCTCCACATGGGTCTCCAGACCGATGACGGTTTCCCAGGTCATTGGACGTCGCCTCCTTTGGGGCTTTTCTTGTGCCAGCCGGTGTCCAGCTGGAAGGCATGGGCGGCGTTGAGCACCCCGCCGTCGCCCAGGGCGGGACCGATGAGCTGGGCGCCGATGGGCATACCCTTGCTGTCAAAGCCGCAGGGCATGGACAGGGCGGGCAGGCCCGCCAGGTTGACCGACACGGTGTAGATGTCGCTAAGGTACATCTTCAGGGGATCGGTGAGGCTCTCCCCCAGCTTGGGGGCGGTGGTGGGGGCCACCGGGGTAAGGAGCAGATCATACTTGGTAAAGGCCTCATCAAAGGCCTTCTTGATGAGGGCTTTGACCTGGAGGGCCTTTTTGTAGTAGGCGTCGTAGTAGCCGGAGGACAGCACGAAGGTGCCCAGCAGGATGCGCCGCTTCACCTCGGAGCCGAAGCCCTGGGTACGGGTCTTGCAGTAGAGGTCGGTGAGATCCCCGTAGTCCTCAGCCCGCCATCCGTACTTGACTCCGTCGAACCGGGACAGGTTGGAGCTGGCCTCGGCGCAGGCGATGATATAGTAGGTGGGTACCACGTATTCCATCACCGGCAGGGCAAATTCCTCCACCTCGGCCCCACGGGCCTTCAAAACCTCGGCGGCGGCCAGCACGGCGGCGCGCACTTCTGGGTCCAGGCCTTCGCCGAAGCAGTCTGCCGGCAGGCCAATCTTCTTGCCATTCAGGTCGCCGGTGAGGGAGGAGAGGAGCCCCCCGGCGGGGGCGTCCAGGCTGGTGCCGTCCCGGGGGTCCTTGCCCTGGATGAGATCCAGCACCGCCGCGCAGTCGGCAGCGGACCGGGCGATGGGGCCCATCTGGTCCAGGGAGGAGGCGTAGGCAATGAGGCCGTACCGGGACACGGTGCCGTAGGTGGGCTTCATGCCGGTGACGCCGCAGTAGGCGGCGGGCTGGCGGATGGACCCGCCGGTGTCCGAGCCGATGGCGTACCACACCTCACCAGCTGCCACGGCGGCGGCAGCGCCGCCGGAGGAGCCACCAGCTGCCCGGGTCAGATCCCAGGGGTTTTTCACTGGGCCGTAGTGGGAGGTCTCAGAGGTGGAGCCCATGGCGAACTCGTCCATGTTCAGCTTGCCCATGGAGATTGCCCCGGCGGCGGACAGACGCTCCACCACAGTGGCGTCATAGCAGGGGACAAAGCCCTCCAGGATCTTGGAAGCGCAGGTGGTGGCCACACCCTTGGTACAGATGTTATCCTTGTAGGCCATGGGCACCCCGGCCAGAGGGGAGGCAGACAGGTCGGCCGCCGGGAAGACGGGGCCGTCCACCGTGACAAAGGCGTTGTTGCCCGGCTGGGCGGCGTGAATACGGGAGAGGGCGGCCTCCACCGCCTCCTGCTGGGTTACCTCGCCGGTGCGGAGCTTTTGCTCCAGCTCCAGGGCAGTCAGTTCATACAGTTCCATGTGTGCCACCTCACTCTACCGCCTTGGGGACCAGAAAGGTCTCGCCGTCCCCGGCGGGAGACCCAGCCAGCAGGGTCTCCCGGTCGTAGGACGGGACCACCTCGTCGGCGCGCAACACGTTTTTCAGGGGGAAAATGTGGCTCAGGGGCTCCACATCGGTGGTATCCAGGGTGTTGAGTACATCCATATAGGCCACGATGCGTTCCAGTTCCGCAGTCATGGCGGTTTTCTCCTCCGCCGGCAGCTGGAGCCGGGAGAGCTGGGAGATATAGTCGACCATATCTTCGGTGATTTTCATGTTCAATCCTCCTTACGGTTCCAGTCGGGTGCGGTCTCTGGGGAACAGACAGGCCCGGCGGACGTTGTCCAGGCCGCACAGCTGCATGGTCAGCCGTTCCAGGCCGATGCCCAGTCCGCCGTGGGGGGGCATCCCGTGCTTGTGGATCATGAGATAGCTTTCAAACTCTGCCGGGTCCATGTCCCGGGCCTCCATCTTGGCCACCTGGGCGGCGTAGTCGTGGATGCGCTGACCGCCGGTGGTCACCTCAAGACCCCGGAAGAGCAGGTCGAAGGACAGGGTGAAGCGGGGATCATCAGGGTCGTCCATGGCGTAGAAGGGACGCTTCTTGCTGGGGTAGTGGGTGACGAACACAAAATCGCTGCCCCATTCCTCCTTGGCGTACTTGCCGATGGCGTGCTCCTCCTCCGGCTCCAGATCGAAGGGGTCCCGGATCTGGTAGCCGTACTTCTCCGCCGCCAGCCGCTTGATCTCGTCAAAGCGGACGGCTGGAATTTGGGAGGTGTCGGGCAGTTCCATCCCCAGCAGATCCAGTTCAGCAGAATACTCTTTCTTCAGCAGCTCCATCAGGTGCTGGAGGAAGCCCTGCTCCATCTCCATGATCTCGGTGAAGGACTGGATATAGCCCATCTCGAAGTCCAGAGAGGTGTACTCGTTCAGGTGCCGCTGGGTGGAATGCTTTTCCGCCCGGAACACGGGAGCCACCTCGTATACCCGCTCGAAGGCCCCCACCATGGTCTGCTTGTAGAACTGGGGGGACTGGGCCAGGAAAGCCTTTTTGCCGAAGTAATCCAGGCGGAAGATGTTGGACCCGCCTTCGGCTCCGGCGTGGACGATCTTGGGGGTGTGGATTTCAGTAAAGCCCTCGCCCTGGAGGTAGTCCCGGAAGGCCCGGCCGATAGCGGCCTGGATGCGGAACACCGCCCGTTCCTTGGGGGCTCTCAGCACCACCGGCCGCAGACCCAGCTCGGTGTCCAGATTCAGATCCAGCTTTTTCTTGGACAGCGGCACCGGAAGAGGAGCGGCGGGGCGGGACAGGACGGTGAGGCTGGCGTCGGTCAACTCTTTCCCGCCGGGAGCCCGGGGTTCGATGCGCCACATACCGGCGGCGGTGACGGCGCACTCCTCGGTGGCCCCGTCCAGGGCGTCCTTTTGGGTGCAGACACACTGGACCAGACCGGTGCGGGTGCGCAGGGTGACGAAGGTGATGCCGCCCATGTCCCGCAGGGCATAGACCGCGCCGTGGATGGTGACGGGCTGGTTATTCCGGCCCTCCACCGCTTTGTCGATTTGTTTTGCCAGGAATACCATACCGTTCACAACCTTTCTTGTTTGAAAAAAATAAAAAAAGTCCCGAAGTCGATCAAAACGACTTCGGGACGGAAAAACTCCGCGGTACCACCCGTAGTTGCCCCATCACCCTTGATGGAGCCACTTGGAACTCTTAACGCGAGTAATACGGACGAACCTACCTCCCAAACGGGGCTCGGCACGCCAGCTCAAAAGTGTTGCGCCATCCCATCCTGCCGGACCGGGCTCTCAGTCGGTGACCCGGATTCTCTGTCGGCTCTCACGGGCGGCGGTCTTTGTCGCAGCCTTTATGGGCGTAGTATATGCGCTTTTGCGTGGAAAAGCAACTGTGAATTTTGACAAAATCTGCCCTAGGCAAGGAGGGCGGCCCTATGTTACAATGGGGAAAATCCTCGAAGAAAGGGGGCGGAGGACACGAAAAACTGGGACGAGCTCTATGCCGAATGTATGGACTGCCGCAAGTGCTCCCTGGCCGATACCCGGCACAACGTGGTCTTTGGCGAGGGCGCCCGGGACGCGGAGGTCATGTTCATCGGCGAGGGGCCCGGTGAGCAGGAGGACCTGACCGGACGGCCCTTTGTGGGCCGGGCGGGCCAGCTGCTGGACGATATGCTGGAGATGATCGACCTGCGCCGGGAGAAGGTGTTCATCGGCAATATGGTCAAGTGCCGTCCGCCGGGAAACCGGGACCCGCTGAACATTGAGCAGGAGGCCTGCATCGGTTACCTGCGCAATCAGGTGGCCCTGATCCGGCCCAAAATCATCGTCTGCCTGGGGCGCATCGCCGCCATTCGGCTGATGAAAGACGACTTCAAGATCACCCGGGAGCACGGACAGTGGATGGAGAAGGCCGGGGTGTGGATGATGGCCATGTTCCACCCTTCCGCTCTGCTGCGGGACCCCTCCAAGCGGCCTGAAAGCTTTGTGGATCTAAAGACCCTCCAGGCCAAGATCCGGGAGATCTGCAACCATACCTACGACTGAAGAACGGGACCTGCCTAAGGCAGGTCCCAATTTTTTATTCGTTTTTTATCACAGAAGGCAAAGGGAGCGTTATGGTTCACTCCGTCTCCGGCACATATTCCAGAATATCCCCGGGCTGGCAGTCCAGGGCCTTGCAGATGGCCTCCAGGGTGGTAAAGCGGACCGCCCGGGCGTGGTTGTTTTTCAAAATGGACAGGTTGGCCAGGGTGACATCCACCTTGGCGGACAGCTCATTGAGGCTCATCTTCCGCTTGGCCATCATCACATCCAGATTCACAACGATGGGCATGGGAACACCTCCTCAGATGGTCAGGTCGTTTTCCGCCTTCATCTCCGCCGCCTGGCGGAAGAGGGCGGATATGACCAGACAGAGCAGCCCGGCCAGAAAGAAGAGCGGAACAAAGAGTGTATTATAGCTGAACAGAGGCGCGATGGATTGGGCATAGCAGATCCTCCAGATTACACGCACCAGGGCGGCCCCGGAAATCAGAAAGCAGAGGACCGCCGACCCCAAAAGGCTTTTGGCATTTTCCAGGCAGAAGGGAGTACCTTTGAGGACAGTGCCCAGCACCCGGCGGCCCTGCCACAGGATGGCCGCTGTACAGGCGCCGCAGAAGAGTAGAAAACCAGACAAAACATCCGCCTGGATGCCGTTGCGCCCCCACATGGACCAGCCGCCGATGAGCAGCATATGCAGGGTATCGTCGATGTCATAGTCCCACCACGCCGCGAGCACCTGCTGTGAGCCGATGTGTACCAGCCCGGGCACCATGATAAGTGCAATGAGATTGCATACAAAAGTGATGGTAACCAGTATTGTCAGCACATGGGCCAGTTTCTGCACGCCGGTTCTCTCCATAACCACGCCTCCTTTGGCATCACTGTACCACGGAACACATTGCTTGTAAATGCGTTTTTATCGTTTTTCAATATAACGACGGGGCTTGTAACGTTTTGCGGAGCAAAAACGTGTATTCTATAGAAACAGAGAAAGGAGAGTGGGCTATGGATCGGGAGGAAGCCGCCCGGCTGGTGGAGCAGTACAGCCCGGCGGTATACCGGCTGGCCTACGCCCGGACGGGCAGCCGGGAGGATGCGGAGGATATCACCCAGGAGACCTTTCTGCGGTTGGTGCGGGCGGCCCCTGTTTTTCGGGATGGGGAGCATTGCAAGGCCTGGCTGCTGCGGGTAGCCGCCAACTGTGCGGGAGATCTGCACCGCTCCCCCTGGCGCAGGCGTGCGGTGCCGTTGGAGGAGGCGGGGCAAATGGCCGCGCCGGAGCCACCGGAGGAGCAGGGCATGGAGACCGCCATTCTGACGCTGCCGGAGGACTACCGGGTGGTGGTCCATCTCTATTACTACGAGGAGCTGAGTACCGCGGAGATCGCCAAGGTGCTGGGCAAGCGGGAGGGGACCATCCGTACCCGTCTGAGCCGGGCCCGGGCTATGCTGCGGGAGGACTTACAGGAGGGGGAAACGCCATGCTGAAGCAGGATTATCAGACCTGGATGGACCAGGTGGAGCCGGATCAGGACTTTCAGGCCCGGCTGACGGAGGCCATGACATCAGAACCGGTAAAAACCCCTAGACATACGTTCCGGGTGCTTGTGGCGGCGGCAGTGATGTGCGGTGCGCTTGTGGTGTCGGCGTTGGCGCTATCCCCCGACCTGCGGCAGACCCTCAGCGGGATACTGGAGGGATACACCCCCCACAGCCAGACAGTGGAGGGGGTATCGGTTACTGACCAAGGGGTGAAGGTGGAAATAGTGGCCGCCCTCACCGACGCCGCCGGTGGCACCGCCTATCTGGAGGTCACCGACCTGGAGGGAGACCGGATCGGACCGGATACCACCCTGGCCGGCGGGGAAGAACCCCTGGCCTACGACAGCGAGAGCAGCACTGCCCTGTATGCCTGGGAACTGGACCGGGGGGGCCTTTGGGAGGACGGCACGGTGGAGGTGTCGCTGTCTGGGTTCTGGCCGGGCCAGGTGCGGCAGGGCGGCATTGAGCTGCCATGGGAGGAATTTGCCTCCTTTGAGACGCTGGCTTCCACCGCTGTGACTGGCGCAGACGGGACCGCCCTTACCGCTCTGGTACCAGAGCAGACCCATATGGCCCTGGAGGGCACCGACGATGTGTGGATCTCCTCAGTGGGCTATGATCGGGGCGGGCACTTCCACATCCAGTTCGGCCTGTCGGAGGCTGTGACCCATCTGGAGGAGGCGGAAATCCTGTCCGCCGACCTAACGGACATCCACTATGTGGTGCTGGAGGGTGGACGGTATATCGATTGGTACTGGAAGGAGAGCGGGGAGCTGGCCCTGGAGGAACTGCCGGAGATGATTTCCGCCTCCTACTGGACCGGGACGGCCATTCAGGGTGACTGGACCCTTCGCTTTGAGCCGGAGCTGCTGCCCCAGCGCACGGTGGCCCTGAGCCAAAGACAGGAGGGCCTGCGCCTGGAGCAGGTGGAGCTGACCGCCATGTCCCTCAGCCTGCGGGTGGGCTTTGAGCACCCGGAACTGGGCGTGGACGGCGGGGCCTACCTGGGTACCCGTTCCACGCTGCTCCAGCTGAAGAACGGCGAACAGGTGGCCCTGGCCTTTGACCAGCGGTATCAGCTGTTCCAGAGCGAGGATGGCAGCCTGCACACCATTCTGGATCAGACCAGCCCCGGTGGGGAGCGGTATGGCGCCCTCTATGTCTGGATCTTACCGGAGGCTATCGAACCTGATCTGGTGGAGGGCTTGTGGTTGGGCGAGACGTATCTCCCGCTGCGTGAGGCTTGATTGGGACGTAAAAACCATCAGGCCCCGCCGTATTTTACGGCGGGGCCTGATGGTTTTTCTTGCATTGATGTTGTATTTCTAGTATAATATGCTGGATTATGGAGGCGGTGGATGCCGCCAGGATATGATACGAGGAAGTGCAGTCAATGAAGTACGATTTTGCTGCCATCGAGCCCAAGTGGCAGAAAAAATGGGCAGAGGAAAAAACCTTCCACTGTGAAAACCACAGTGATAAACCCAAGTTTTACGGCCTGGTGGAGTTCCCCTATCCCTCCGGACAGGGTCTGCACGTAGGCCACACCCGCCCCTATACCGCCATGGACGTGGTGGCCCGCAAGCGCCGTATGGACGGCTACAATGTGCTGTTCCCCATGGGCTATGACGCCTTCGGCCTGCCCACCGAGAACTACGCCATCAAGAACCACATCCACCCCGCCAAGGTGACCCACGATAATATTGAGAACTTCACCAAGCAGCTGCATATGCTGGGCTACTCCTTCGACTGGGACCGGGTCATCAACACCACTGATCCCAGCTATTACAAGTGGACTCAGTGGATCTTCCTGCAGCTCTGGAAGCACGGCCTGGCCTACAAGACCACCATGCCCGTGAACTGGTGTACCTCCTGCAAGTGCGTGCTGGCCAACGAGGAGGTTGTGGACGGCGTGTGTGAGCGCTGCGGCGCTCCCGTGGTCCGCAAGGAGAAGAGCCAGTGGATGCTCAAGATCACCGAGTACGCCCAGCGCCTCATTGACGATCTGGACGACCTGGACTTCATCGAGCGGGTCAAGACCCAGCAGAAGAACTGGATCGGCCGCTCCACCGGCGCCGAGGTCACCTTCAAGGCCACCACTGGCGAGGACATCGTGGTGTTCACCACCCGGCCCGACACCCTGTTCGGCGCCACTTATATGGTTCTCTCTCCCGAGCACGCCCTGGTGAAGGGCTGGCTGGAGAGCGGCAAGCTGGCCAACGCCGACGATGTGCGTGCCTATCAGGCCGCCGCCGCCTCCAAGTCCGACCTGGAGCGCACCGAGCTGAACAAGGAAAAGACCGGTGTTTGCCTGGACGGCGTGAAGGGCATCAACCCGGTCAATGGCAAGGAGATCCCCATCTTTATCTCCGACTATGTGCTCTCCACCTACGGCACCGGCGCCATCATGGCCGTGCCCGCCCACGACGACCGTGACTGGGAGTTTGCCAAGAAGTTCGGCTGTGAGATCATCGAGGTGGTCTCCGGCGGCGAGGACGTGCAGAAGGCTGCCTTCACCGCCAAGGACGAGACCGGCATCCTGGTCAACTCCGAGTTCCTCAATGGCCTGACCGTGAAGGACGCCATCCCCGTCATTACCAAGTGGCTGGAGGAGAAGGGCATCGGCGAGGCCAAGGTCAACTACAAGCTGCGTGACTGGGTGTTCTCCCGTCAGCGTTACTGGGGCGAGCCCATCCCCATGGTGTACTGTGAGAAGTGCGGCTGGCAGCCCATTTCCGAGGATCATCTGCCCCTGCTGCTTCCCGATGTGGACTCCTACGAGCCCACCGACGACGGCGAGTCCCCCATCTCCAAGATGACCGACTGGGTCAACACCACCTGCCCCCACTGTGGCGGCCCCGCCAAGCGGGAGACCGACACCATGCCCCAGTGGGCAGGCTCCTCCTGGTACTTCCTGCGCTATATGGACCCCCACAACGACAAGGCCCTGGCCTCCAAGGAGGCTCTGGAGTACTGGAGCCCTGTGGACTGGTACAACGGCGGCATGGAGCACACCACCCTGCACCTGCTGTACAGCCGGTTCTGGCATAAGTTCCTCTACGACATCGGCGTGGTGCCCACCAAGGAGCCCTACCAGAAGCGCACCTCTCACGGCATGATCCTGGGCGAGGGCGGCGAGAAGATGTCCAAGAGCCGCGGCAACGTGGTTAACCCCAACGACGTGGTGGCCCAGTACGGCGCCGATACCATGCGCACCTATATCATGTTCATCGGCGACTTTGAGAAGGCCGCCTCCTGGAGTGACAACGCCGTTAAGGGCTGTAAGCGCTTCCTGGACCGTGTGTGGAACCTGTCCGAGAACCTGACCGACTCCATGGAGTACTCTGCCGCCAACGAGAGCGCTATCCACAAGACCATCAAGAAGGTGGCCGACGACATCGAGGCCATGAAGTTCAACACCGCCATTGCCGCCCTGATGGCTCTGGTCAACGACTTCTATGCCAACGGCTGCTCCAAGGGCGAGTACAAGACTCTGCTGCTGCTGCTCTCCCCCTTCGCTCCCCACATGGTGGAGGAGCTGTGGGAGACCCTGGGCTTCAATGCCGGCGGTATGGCCTGCCAGCAGGCCTGGCCCTCCTACGACGAGAGCAAGACCGTGGCCGCCGAGGTGCAGATGGCCGTCCAGGTGTGTGGCAAGCTGCGCGCCACCGTCACCGTCCCCATGGACAGCGACGAGGCCACCGTGGTGGCTGCCGCTCTGGCCGATCCCAAGGTGCAGAAGTTTACTGAGGGCAAGAACCTGGTCAAGACCATCCTGGTGCCAAACAAGCTGGTCAATCTGATCGCAAAGTAAAAATCTACTCTTGACATTTCATTGGATATGGCATACAATGATTCTGTTAAAGCCATATCTATGTGTGGCCCTTTGGCGGTGGAACCCCGCCGCTTCGGAGGGAGGGGAAGTCAATGTCGGAAGTCCATGTGAAGGACGGCGAGTCCTTGGAGAATGCGCTGAAGCGTTTCAAGCGCAGCTGTGCCAAGTCTGGCGTTCTGGCCGAGGTTCGCAAGCGTGAGCACTACGAGAGCCCGAGCGTTAAGCGGCGCAAGAAGTCTGAGGCCGCCCGCAAGAACCGCAAGAAGTATTACTAATCCTACAGATTACAGGACCCCGCGCCTATGGCGCGGGGTCCTGTTGTATCTTTGCCTATCCTGCCAGAATATCCTCCAGCAGATCCTCAATTTGTGGATAGGACAGCACCGCCTGCCGGATGCCCAGTCCCCGGGCCACCTGCAATTTTTTGCGGATGGACCCGGCGTCGTCAAAGAGAACGAAATGAGCGCCGTTCTCCCGGGACATATAAGTAAAGTAGTGGGCGCACAGCTCGGTAGAGAAAAAGATGGAGGGACTGCGTTCGTCCATCAGCCGGCGCAGCTCCTCCTGGCTGAGAGGTTGCCCCTGACCGGAGGGGGAGGGGAGGTAGAAGTCCTCTGCCACCCGCTCTATGGCCAGGGCCACCCGGCCCTGGCCGTACCGCTGCGCCGCCTCCGCCAGCCGCTGGGCCAGAGAGCCGCCGGACAGGGCGGAGGAGATGAGCACTTTGGCGCTGTCGGCATAGCCGCCGTAGGTCTCGGTCACATAGAGAGGCCAGCCCCGCTTTTGGGTGAGACCGGCCAGGGTGCGGACGATTTCCGCCAGCAGGGGCATGGGACGGCCCTCAAAGTCACATAAGATGCCGTCATACCCCCGGGCGGAGCACTCCCGCAGAACCTCTTGACAGAAGGGCCCGGCCTCACCCCGGCCGTCAAAGCCCACGCAGTCCAGGGCCATCAGGCCGCCCCGGACGGATATGGGCATATTGGCCCGGAAGAGATGGGGGCCGCCCCCCACCCGATAGGCCGCATGGGCCACGGGAAGGCCAAACCGCAGAGCCGCCCGGCTGTGGGCGGGGGGTGCGGTGAGAATCAATGTGGAATTCAGCTGCATATCAGCTACCCCCTTGTCCAAGTTGTAAGAAGCGTGTATAATCAGCTTGTCGAAAAGGCTTTCCGACAAGCTGAAGCACGTTTTGAAACTTGAGCCAAGTTTCAAAACGTGTTTGATCGAACGCGAAAGACAACCCTGACGGTTTTCTTTCACACTATCTTTCCCTCCGAATCCTTTGCTCTGGAGGTTCTTTTCGATAGCCTGTACCATCCTATGCGGACCAGACTGCAAATAGACGAGGTGAAGCCATGCTGACGGCCCACTGGTCAGGAAAGACCATTTACGACATTGATCCCGCCGCGCTGGCCCGGCGGGGGGTCCGCCTGCTGCTGGCCGACCTGGACAACACCCTGGTGCCCTACGGGGTGCCCGAACCCACCCAGCAGGTGCGGGACTGGACGGCGGAACTGCAAAAGCATGGGGTCACCCTGTTCGTGCTGTCCAACAACCGGCATCCCCAGCGGCCGGAGCGGTTCTGCAAGGCCCTGGGCGTTCCTTACATCGGCCACGCCGGCAAGCCCAAGCCGGGCTCATTTTATCAGGCCATGGAGCAGATGGGCTGCACCCCGGAGCAGACCGCCATTGTGGGGGATCAGATTTTTACCGATATTCTGGGCGGCAGCCGGGCTGGTGTGACCACGCTGCTGGTGGAGCCTATCCGGCTGGCGGGCAATCCGGGGCGCTACCTGCGGTACGCCGCCGAGTGGCCCTTCCGCGCCCTGACAAAAAGGAGAGCAAAACCATTATGAGCGCTATCTTCGGACCGGCAGGTAATGCCGAGTCCTTTCCCTATAAATCCTCGGTGGACGCTCCCCGCTGGCTGGCGGGGCTGGGACTGGACTGCTACGAGTACCAGTGCGGCAAGGGCGTCAACGTAGGGGAAGCCACGGCCAGAAAGGTGGGGGAGGCGGCCAGGGAGGCGGGCATTGCCCTATCCCTCCACGCTCCCTATTTCATCAATCTGGCCAATCCCGATCCCGACAGCCTGCAAAAGACCATCGGCTATATCACAGCGGCCTGCCAGGCGGCAGACTGGATGGGCGCCACCCGGGTAGTTATTCACTCGGGTGCACTGATGAAGCGCACCCGGCGGGAGGCCCAGGACATCGCCCTGCACTCCCTGAAAGAGGTGGTGACTGCCTGCGACGCCGCCGGATTTGGACACATCACCCTCTGCCCCGAGACCATGGGCAAGATCAACCAGCTGGGGGACCTGGACGAGGTGCTGGAGCTGTGTACTCTGGATGAGCGGCTTACCCCCTGCGTGGATTTCGGCCACCTGTACGCCCGTACTCTGGGAGAGCTGGAGGGCTATGAGGCCTGCGTGAAAATGCTGGACCGCATCAAAGAGGTGCTGGGAGAGGAACGGGCCTCCCGTTTCCACAGCCACTTCTCCAAGATCCAGTTCACCCCCAACGGGGGAGAGAAGATGCACCTGACCTTCGATCAGGCGGACTTCGGGCCCGACCCGGAGCCTCTGATGACCGAGGTGGCCCGCCGGGGCTGGAGCCCTACTTTTATCTGCGAAAGTGCGGGTACCCAGGCGGAGGATGCGCTGACTATGAAGAAGCTGTACCAAGGCAGTCTGACCTGAACTTTGGCGCACTTTCGCAGGGGCCCCGCAGAGCGGGGCGGCGCGTTTGCGCCGAGCCAAGCGTTTTGGGCTTTCGGCCCAAAACCTTGATGCCGGGCGAATTCAGTTCGCCCGAGCAGATAAAAAAATATGGGGCCCCCGGCGGACCGTGGTCCGCTGGGGCAAAGTGCCGGGACACAGGCCGAGGACGCTCTAACCATGAAAAAGCTGTACCAAAGCGCCCTTTAGGGCTGCTGCGGCGCGAGATAGAAAGGAAGTCTTTATCATGAATCATCTCAATCAGATCGCGGCCAAGCTGGACGAATACAAGCTGGACGCCATGCTCATCACCAGCGATCCCGGTGAGTACTACGCCATCGGGTTCCACGGCGAGGGCATGGTCATCGTGACCAAGAATGAAAGCCGCTATTTCACCGACTCCCGGTACATTGAGGCCGCCGGCAACCTGGTGACCGGCGCCCACATCACCATGACCGACCGGAACAAGAACTTCATGGTGCTGGCCGAGCAGGCCGTTCAGGAGCTGGGCATTCAGAAGATGGGCTTTGAGGACGGCTATGTGACTGTGGCCTCCTACAACCAGTATTCCAAGCTGCCCTGCGAGCTGGTGCCCGCCCAGAGTCTGGTCAATAACCTGCGGGCCGCCAAGGACGAGGAAGAGATCGCCCTGATGAAGCGCGCCCAGGAGATCACCGATCAGGCCTTTGACGCTATCCTGAAGTTCATCCAGCCCGGCATGACCGAGCAGGAGATCGCTGCCCGCCTTCAGTACGAGATGCTGTGCCGGGGCGCTGAAAAGATGAGCTTTGATCCCATTGTGGTGTCCGGCCCCAACGGCTCCCTGCCCCACGGCATCCCCAGCGAGAAGAAGGTGCAGAAGGGCGAGTTTATCACCATGGATTTCGGCTGCAAATACGGCGGCTACTGCTCCGACATGACCCGCACCATTGCCCTGGGCGAGCCCACCGAGGAGATGCGCAAGGTGTACGACACCGTGCTCAAGGCCCAGCTGGCCGGTATTGCCGCCGCCAAGGCGGGCGTGCCCGGCAAGGAGATCCACAACACCGCTGCCAAGGTGATTGAGGACGCCGGTTACGGGGCATACTTTGGTCATGGCTTCGGCCACAGCGTAGGCATCGAGATCCATGAGTCCCCCAATGCCAACGGCCGTGACGAGACCCCCATGCCTGTGGGTGCCGCTGTTTCTGCTGAGCCCGGTATCTACCTGCCCGGCAAGTTCGGTGTGCGTATTGAGGATGTGCTCATCTACACCGAGGAGGGCACAGTGAACCTCACCAAATCTCCCAAAGAGCTGATTATTCTGTAAAAAGCCTTGCAATGAGGGGAATAATAAGGTAAAATGACTTAGCTGATGATTTAAAAAACCTTTTGGAGGATGAATTTCAATGCCTACGATTTCTGCCAGTGATTTCCGCAACGGCGTGACCTTTGAGATGGACGGCCAGGTCATGCAGGTCGTCGAGTTCCAGCACGTCAAGCCCGGTAAGGGCGCCGCTTTCGTCCGCACCAAGATGAAGAATGTCATCACCGGCGGCGTGACCGAGACCTCTTTCAACCCCACCGCCAAGTTTGAGCAGGCCTATGTGGAGCGCAAGGACATGGAGTACAGCTACAACGACGGCGATCTGTACTACTTCATGGACCCCGAGACCTACGATCTGGTGCCCATCGGCTCCGAGCTGCTGGGTGACAACTTCCGCTTCGTGAAGGAGAACATGGTGTGCAAGATCAACTCCTACAAGGGCAAGATCTTCGCCGTGGAGCCCCCCACCTTTGTGGAGCTGGAGGTCAGCGAGACCGATCCCGGCTTCAAGGGCGACACCGCCACCAACGTGACCAAGCCCGCCACCCTGGAGACCGGCGCCGAGATCAAGGTGCCCCTGTTCATCAACCCCGGCGACAAGATCAAGATCGACACCCGTACCGGCGAGTACCTGGAGCGCTGCAAGGGTTAAAAAATGTCCAGGGGGTATCCAAAGAAGCTAAATGTGGCTTCGCATGGATTTTCATCGGATGCGCCCCCGGCGCTTCCGACCCCCTAGATACAAATGGGCCGCGCCGTATGGCGGCACAGCCCATTTGATACCCCCGGTTTCGCGCCCGTGGCGCGGGTCGAGGTGTTTTGGGGTGAAGTGAATTCACCCCAAAACAGATCTATATTCTACTGGCCCTTCGTGGCTGACTGATGAAGAAAAGGAGACGCATTATGACGATTTCTGAGAAGGTCGCGTACCTGAAGGGCCTGGCTGAGGGCCTGAATATCGACACCGAGAAGTCCAAGGAGGGCAAGCTCCTCAACGTGATCATCGGCATCCTGGAGGAGATCGGGATGTCCATTGAGGATCTGGAGGAGAACACCGTGGCTCTGGGCGAGGAGATCGACGCCATCTCCGACGACCTGGCCGACGTGGAGAAGGCCGTCTATGAGGACGAGGACGACGAGGATGACGACGACGATTGCTGCTGCGATGACGACGACTTCTTCGAGACCGAGTGCCCCAACTGCGGCGAGACTCTGGTGATCGATGAGTCCGTTCTGGACGAGGGCGTGATCCAGTGCCCCAGCTGCAAGCAGAAGTTCGCTCTGGACCTGTCTGACGACTGCTGCTGCGGCGATGAGGACGAGGACGACTGCGGCTGTGGCTGCGGCTGTGAGGATCACGACCACGAGGACTAAGTTCCAAGGTATATCGGGAGCGCTGCGGAGATTCCGCGGCGCTCCTTTTTTGCCTTTGTTCGATGTTTTCTCTTATGGCCACAAAACCAGTGGGATTTTGGTGAAAATGGCGGGGGAAGTCTCTTGCGTCTGCCGCTGCCAGCGTAGTATAATGGGCACGGAATTAGATTAGATTAACTCTGAGAACTGCGGATGGGATAAGATGAAACTACAAGAGACACAGACACATAAGACTCTGGAGGAAGTCCAGCCCGGGGAAAAGGGCACCATCCTCCAGGTAGGCAATGACCGGGGGCCGGTGAAGCGCCGCCTGGTGGATATGGGCCTGACCCCCGGTACCCAGGTCATGGTGCGCAAGGTAGCCCCCTTCGGCGACCCGGTGGAGCTCAACCTGCGGGGCTACGAGCTGTCGCTGCGGAAGTCAGACGCAGCCCAAATCCTCATCGCCACCGGCGAGGAGGGAGAGCGGAAGGCCCAGGCCAGAAAAAAGCGCATGGGTATGGTGCAGCACTTGCCCGACGAGGAGACCATCCGGCGGATGGATGCCGACCACGCCCATGAGGCTGCGGCCCACGGTGGTGTGCCGGATTACGCCAGCCACGATACCCGGGAGATGAAGCTGGCTCTGGTTGGCAACCCCAACTGCGGCAAGACCACCCTCTTTAATGCCCTTACCGGCTCCAACCAGTATGTGGGCAACTGGCCCGGCGTGACGGTGGAGAAGAAGGAGGGCAGGGCGGAGGTAGATGGGAAATCCGTCACCGTGGTGGATCTGCCCGGCATTTACTCCCTGTCCCCCTACTCCATGGAGGAGATCGTGGCCCGGGATTTTATCGTGGGAGAGCGGCCCGACGCCATCATCGACATCATTGACGCCACCAACATTGAGCGCAACCTGTATCTGACCGCCCAGCTGCTGGAGCTGGAGCGGCCCATGGTCATTGCCCTCAACTTTATGGACGAGGTGGAGAAGCACGGGGACAAGATCGATGTGGACCGGCTGTCCGAGGAACTGGGCGTACCGGTGATCCCCATCACCGCCCGGTCGGGCAAAAACATCCAGAAGCTGCTGGAGGTGGCCCACCACCAGATGCACGTTGGAGTCACCGTAGAGCCGGACGACCTGTACGACGACTTCACCCACCAGATCCACCATAAGATGGGCGAGCTCATCCACGACAAGGCCTATGCCGCCCACATCCCCGCCCACTGGGCCTCCATCAAGCTCATTGAGGGGGACGATCTGGTGGAGAAGGCCCTGGGCCTGAACGGGGTGGAGAAGGCCGCCCTGGAGCGGGTCTGTCAGGAGTATGAGAGCGCCTATGAGCTGGGCGACCGGGAGACCCTTATCGCCGATGCCCGGTATCAGTTTATCCAGAAAGTGGTGGACAGCTGTGTGCACCGGGGCCGTCCCCTGGGTACGCCCACCCTGTCCGATCGGATCGACGCCATCGTCACCCATAAAGTGTTTGCCATTCCTGTGTTCCTGCTGATGATGCTGGCTATGTTTGCCCTCACCTTCGGCCCCGGCCAGATGCTGGCTGACGGGGTGGATACCCTCATCGGCGGCTACTTTGCCGACTGGGTGCGGGGTGTGCTGGCTGCTGCCGGTACCGCCCCCTGGGTGGAGGCCCTGCTGGTGGACGGCGTCATTGCCGGTGTGGGCGGCGTGTTGACGTTCCTGCCCCAGATCGCCATTCTGTTCCTCTTCCTGTCCTTCCTGGAGGACTCGGGCTATATGGCCCGGGCTGCCTTCATCATGGACCGGCTGCTGCGGCGCTTCGGCCTCAGCGGCAAAGCCTTTATCCCTATGCTGATGGGCTTTGGCTGTACGGTGCCCGCCGTCATGGGCGCCCGCACCATGGAGAATGAAAAAGACCGGCGCATGACCATCATGCTGGTGCCCTTCATGTCCTGCTCTGCCCGGCTGCCGGTGTACGGCCTGCTTACTGCCGCCTTCTTCCCCCGGTACGGTGGATTGGTGGTGTTTTCCCTCTACCTTCTGGGCCTGATCTTTGCCATCCTCTCCGGTATCCTGCTGAAGAAGCTGGTATTCAAGGGGGAGCCTGCCGCCTTTGTGCTGGAGCTGCCCCCCTACCGCCTGCCCACCCTGAAGAACATTGCCCTCCATGTGTGGGAGAAGGTGAAAGGCTTCCTCATCAAGGCGGGCACTCTGATCCTGGCCATGAGCGTGCTGCTGTGGTTCCTCCAGACCTTCGGCTTTGAGGGCGGCGCCTTCGGCATGGTATCCAACGAGGAATATTCCATTCTGGGCGCCATCGGGTCCTTCCTGGCCCCCCTCTTCGCGCCGCTGGGCTTCGGTACCTGGCAGGCGGCGGTGGCCCTCCTCTCCGGCCTGGTCGCCAAGGAGATGGTGGTGTCCTCCATGAGTATGTTCTATGGCTTCTCCGTCACCGCCAGCGGCACCGCCATTGCCGCCGCCCTGGGCGGCACCTTCCAGAGCCCCTTGGCGGCCTATTCCTTCCTGGTGTTTGTACTGCTCTATGTGCCCTGCGTGGCGGCGGTGTCTACCATCCGCAAGGAGATGAACTCCGCCAAGTGGACTCTGGCCTCCATCTGCTGGCAGCTGGGTGCGGCCTGGCTGGGCTCCTTCCTGGTTTACCAGATCGGCTCCCTGTTTTTGAGGTAATGCTATGTTGAAATACCTGATCTACGCCGGGGTGGCCGTCCTCATTATTTGGGCGGCGGTCTACCTGATCTATCGCTTCCATCAAAATCTGAAGGGCAAGCGGGGGTGCGGCTGCGGCGGCTGCTCCAGCTGTCCTCACACCTACTGCCGTCACCGGAAAGCGCCGTAAGGAGGGCTTGGTATGGATCAAAAACTGGAACGGCTCCAGAACTGGATCGATGAGAGCAAGAACATTGTCTTTTTCGGCGGGGCAGGCGTGTCCACCGAGAGCGGCATCCCTGATTTCCGCAGCGTGGACGGCCTGTATAACCAGCAGTACCAGTATCCCCCGGAGACCATTCTGAGCCACACCTTCTTCCAGAAGAATCCGGAGGAGTTCTACCGCTTCTACCACAACAAGATGCTCTTTCCTGACGCCAAACCAAATGCCGCCCATCTGAAGCTGGCGGAGCTGGAGCGGGCGGGCAAGCTGAAAGCGGTGGTGACCCAGAACATTGACGGCCTTCACCAGGCGGCGGGCAGCGTCAACGTCTACGAACTCCACGGCTCGATCCACCGCAACTACTGCATGAAGTGCCATCAGTTCTACGACCTGGACTTTATGATGGAGCAGAAGGGCGTGCCCCACTGCCCGGTGTGCGGCGGTATGATCAAGCCTGACGTGGTGCTCTATGAGGAGTCCCTGGATCAGGAGACCATCGAGGCCGCTGTGCTGGCCATCTCCCGGGCGGATATGCTCATCATCGGCGGCACCTCTTTGGCGGTGTATCCGGCGGCGGGTCTCATCCGCTACTACCGGGGGAACAAGCTGACCCTCATCAACAAGAGCCCCACCCCCTACGACAAGGAGGCCGACCTGGTGATTGCCGGACCCATTGGGGAGATTTTGGGCGCTGTTACCGTATAACCCATAAAAGGGACCTGTCCACGGACAGGCCCCTTTTTTCCTTGTCAACGGCCATCCTTCCCGGTATAATGAAGGCACTACGAAAGGGGAGGCCGGCCCTATGTTCGACTTCACACAGATCAGCCGCTATCGGGAGAACAACCGCCTGGAGGCCAAGCTGGCCACTGGCGGCCTGCCCCACAGCATCTGGGAGACCTACTCCGCCTTTGCCAATAGCTACGGCGGGGTGATCCTGCTGGGGGTGGAGGAGCTGCCCGACCACAGCCTGCGGGTACAGGGCCTGCTGGACCCCCAGGGTATGGTGGAGGAGTTTATTGCCGGCCTGGACGACCCGGCAGTGGTCAGCGTCAACATCCTCCGGGAGGAGGATATCCAGATCCTCCATGTGGATGGCGGGGACATTGTGGCCATCACTGTGCCCATGGCGGAACAGGACCAGCAGCCGGTCTATATCGGGGGAAACCTCCGCCGGGGGTCCTACCGCCGCAGCGGAGACGGGGATTATCACTGTACCCAGGCGGAGCTGAACGCCATGCTGGGCGGCCGGTCCCACTGAGCATTTTTTGAGGGCAAAAAGCCCGATGCAACCGAAAGTTTACAGGAAAAAACCCAAACGCAACTGCAAATTGGTTTCAGTTGCGCTTGGGTTTTGATATGTTTTAGCCACCTTGAGAGGAGGCAGAGACCATGAGTTTTGGGACGAATCTACAATTTCTCCGGGACCGGGCCGGGATGACCCAGGAGGGACTGGCCGAGGCCCTTCAGGTGTCCCGGCAGTCGGTGAGCAAGTGGGAGTCGGACGCCAGTTTTCCGGAAATGGAGAAGCTGCTGGTTCTGTGCAAGCTGTTCCACACCGATCTGGATACCCTGCTGCGAGGGGACGTGCGGGCTAACTACCAGACCGACGCCGCCGGATACGACCGCTTTATGAACTGGTTCTCCAACTGGATCGCCATCGGGGTGTGTCTCACCATCCTGTCGGTGGGAGGTGCGCTGGCCCTCTATGGTGCGGTGGGTATGCCAGAGAATTGGGTGGCTGCGGTACTCATCTCGGGGATCGGAGTGGCGGTAGCCATCCTGGTGATTGCCGGCATGCGCTACGACCGTTTTGAGAAGGAACATCCTGTCCTTCAGGACTTCTATACCAAAGAGCAGCGGGATCGGTTTTTGAACCGCTATCCCTTCCTCATCGCCCTGCCCATCGTGGGATTTTTCCTGGGCGTGGTGTGGCTCATCCTGCTGGGAGACAGCGCGGAGCTGATGGGCGAGCGGGCCGAGGCCAAACTGGTGGCAGGGTTTCTGACCATCGTGGCTCTGGGGGTGGCGGTGCTGGTATGGGCCGCCCTGCGGAAGGGCAAATACGATATTGAAGCGTGGAACAAGCAGCACGACCCCAGCCCGGAGGCGGTGGCCCGCCGGAAAAAGGTGGGGAAGGTGTGCGGTGCCATCATGCTGGCCGCCACCGTGGTCTACATGATCCTGGGCTTTGGTTCCATGGCCCTGGAAGGGGACTACGGCGGAAGCTGGGGCTGGGCTTGGGGCTGGATCGTCTATCCCATTGCCGGTGTGATCTGTGCGCTGGCTTCCCATCTGCTGGGAGAAGAGGATGAGTGAGAATAAGTGCCTGTCTCTGGTGAGATGGGCACTTTTTCTTGCGCCAAAAATAGCTGTTGACAGATGACCATCTATGGAGTATGATCTACACATCGAAAAAATTCGATTGATTGGAGGGGAGACCATGGACCGCCATGCTGAGGACGCCAGAATATTTAAAGCCTTTTGCGACCCCAACCGGCTGAAAATTCTGGAGCTGCTCCGTGGAGGAGAGAAGTGCGCCTGTGTGCTGCTGGAGGACCTGGAGATCAGCCAATCCACCCTTTCCTACCATATGAAGATCCTTTGTGATTCCGGTGTGGTGGTAGGGCATCCAGAGGGAAAGTGGATGCACTATGCCATCAGTGAGGAGGGCGCCCAGCGGGCCCGGGGGCGGCTTCAGGCTCTTACCAACAGCGGGGACGCTTCTGATACAGGGTGTGTTTGCCGAAAATAAAGCCATCGTTCGGACGGTGGCTTTTCTTATGAATATCATATCGATATATTTAGAACTATCAATGTATCTGTTGGAAAGGAGATAGTTAGATGGATTTTTTAAGCGCTTTTGGCCGCTTTATCCAGGACCAGGTCCTGGGTATGCAGTGGCTCAACGAGCTGATCGGCGCCATACTGGAGGCGCTGGGCCTAAAGCTGGACAGCACTCTGGGCGGTAGCCTACACTTTTTTATTTACGATACCATCAAGATTTTCGTTCTGCTGTCGGTGTTGATTTTTGGCATATCCTATTTGCAAAGCTACTTCCCGCCGGAACGGACCAAGCGCATCCTGGGACGCTTTCACGGGCTTGGGGCCAATACGGTGGCGGCTCTTCTGGGAACGGTGACCCCCTTTTGCTCCTGCTCTTCCATCCCGATTTTTATGGGATTTACCAGTGCCGGACTGCCTGTAGGGGTGACCTTTTCCTTCCTCATCTCCTCGCCCATGGTGGATCTTGGATCGTTGGTGCTTCTGATGAGCATTTTTGGCGCCCGTGTGGCGGTGGTGTATGTGGTGCTGGGCCTGGTGGTGGCGGTGATTGGAGGCACGCTGCTGGAAAAACTGGGAATGGACCGGTATGTGGAGGACTTCATCAAAAATGCACCCAATATTGAGTTGGAAAGGGAGAAGCTGACGCGCCGTGACCGGGCGGCCTACGCCAAAGAGCAGCTGCTCAGCACCATCCGAAAGGTGACGCCCTATATTTTGATCGGGGTGGCCATCGGCGCAGTGATCCACAATATGATCCCCCAGACCTGGGTGGAAACGGTATTGGGCAGCCGTAATCCAGCGGCGGTAATTCTGGCTACCTTGGTGGGCATACCCATGTACGCCGATATATTTGGTACCATCCCGGTAGCGGAGAGCCTGCTGTTTAAGGGAGCCAGCCTGGGTACCATCCTGTCCTTCATGATGGCGGTGACCACCCTGAGCCTGCCTTCACTCATTATGCTGAAAAAGGCGGTGAAGCCCCGGCTGCTGGCGGCTTTTATCGGGATCTGCACGGCAGGCATTATTCTGGTAGGTTATTTCTTCAATTTCTTTCAGTATTTTTTCATCATCTGAGGATTAGATCAAATCATTTATGGAGGTAACTTGTAATGGGACTGTTTGGATTTGGCAAGAAGGAAAAGAATAGCTGCTGTTGTGCCTGCGGCTGCGGCGGCAGCGCCGCGCCTGAGCAGACGGAGGCATCCATTCTCATCCTGGGTTCCGGCTGCCAGAACTGCCGGACGCTGGAGGCAAATACCCGGGCGGCGCTGGAGCGGATGGGAGACACACAGTCTACCATCGGCCATGTCACCGACTTCACCCAGATCGCTCAGTACGGGATCATGACTACGCCCGGCCTGGTGGTGGATGGAAAAGTGGTGTCCTATGGTAAGGTGCTCAAGCCGGAGGAAATTGAGGCTCTGCTGAAAAAGATGCGGGGCTGATCGGCACAACAAAAGGGCTGCCGCCAGATTTGGCGGCAGCCCTTTTTGCTGCACGAATGAGATTACAGGTTGGCATCCAGCACGGCGGTGTAGGCCTGGGGAGGCATGACACCCACCTTGCGGTCGAACTCCTTGCCGTCCTTCAGGAAAATGACGGTGGGGATACTCATGACGCCGAAGCGCATGGCCAGGTTGGGCTCATCGTCCACGTTAACCTTGCCCACCAGGGCTTTGCCCTCGTACTTGCCCGCCAGATCCTCCATCACAGGGGCCAGCATTTTGCAGGGACCGCACCAGGAAGCCCAGAAATCCACCATGGAGATACCGTTGGAAACCGCCTTGTCAAAAGCCTCATTGGTCAGATGAATGATAGACATAGATAACATCCTTTCTCTGTATCAAATCAATTTGAATTGCTCATGTGGTCTACGTATTCCGCAGCCCGCAGGCCGGCCACCAGGCCTTCCCCCACGGCTTTGGATACCTGGAGCGGGAGACCGGTACAGTCGCCGGCGGCAAAGACGCCGGGGACATTGGTAGCCATGTCCCGGTCTACCTGGATATATCCGCCCTCCAGTGCCAGGCCGGGGAGCAGATCAGCGGGAGCCACCGAGGGGCGGAGGATGAACACACCCTCACAGGGAATGGTGGTGCTGCCGGCCCGAATGGATTCCACCTTGCTGCTGCCGGTAATCTCCACCTTGGGAGCCTTCACATAGGGAATGTCGGGCCGCAGGCCGTCGGGGGCCTTGTCGCTGACGTAGGTGACCTTACATCCCAGCTCCTGAAGATAGTTGGCCTCCTGAGGGGCGTCGGCGGCTTTGCCCACCACAACGACCTCCTTGCCCCGGTAGAGCATTCCGTCACAGGTGGCGCAGTAGCTGACGCCCCGGCCCAGATACTCTGCCTCGCCGGGATACTTGTTGGCCCACACCACGCCGGTAGCCAGAATGATGGCCCGGGCCTGTTCCATCTCAGAACCGATGCTGAGATAGAATGTGTCGCCCATGGGCATGATATTCAGAACACGGCCCTCTTTTCGTTCGGCTCCCATTTCACGAGCGTGGGCGTGGAACCGATCCAGCAGTTCCTGTCCGCTGGCTTGGGGAAAGCCCAGGTAGTTTTCGATGCGTGGGGTTTTATAGAGGGGATTATCCCGGTCGTCACCGCCCACCACCAGCACCGATTTATTTCGAACCCGTGCCTGGACGGCGGCCGACAGGCCGGCAGGGCCGCTGCCGATTACTGCGATGTCGTACAATGGTATTCCTCCTCACACTCTCCGAACAGAGCGGCGATCACAGCCGCAGTCTGGGGATCGGAGACCTCGTAATAGACCTCGTTGCCTGACCGGGCCGCCTTTACAATACCGGCGGCCTTCAGGCGCATCAGGTGCTGGGAGATGCAGGACTGGGACTGGCCGGTGTTGGCTTCCATGCAGCCCACGTTGCGGCAGCCGCAGTGGAGCAGGCCCCGGACGATCCGCAGTCGGACGGGATGGGACAGGGCCTTCAGCAGCTCCGCCTTCTCCAGATAGATGGAATCCGTACCTTCCATGGGATCACCTCCCTGTCTTGATCTGTATATTATTATATTCAAATATTCTAATATGTCAACCCCTTTTTTCCTACTTTTGTTCCGGGACTTTTCGACAGGGGAGGTTGACACGACTAACTGATGATGCTATACTACACCCCAGGGGGGTGTCTGATATGATGGCAGACCAGAAAACAGTCCTCCGGCTGCTGCGTACCGCCCGGGGACAGATTGACGGAATTATAAAAATGGTGGAAGAGAATCGATATTGTATCGATATCTCCCAGCAGCTTATGGCTACGGAAGCTATTTTGAACCGTACCAATAAAGAGATCCTGGCAGCCCATCTCAAGCACTGCGTTCAGGAGGCGGAAACGCCGGAGGAACGCAGCCAGAAGGTGGATGAGTTTATCGGCACGCTGGGCAAGATTTTAAAGTAGAAAGACGATATGGTGAGACCATGAAGCAAAAATTTGACGTACAAGGCATGACCTGCGCGGCGTGTTCGGCTCATGTGGAAAAGGCTGTGTGCAAGGTGGCCGGCGTGGACGGGGTCAATGTGAATCTGCTGGGCAACTCCATGGTGGTGGACTACGACGAGGGTGCCACCGACGCCGGGCAGATCATCCATGCGGTGGAGGAGGCGGGCTACGGAGCCTCCCTCCCGGCAGTCAAAGGAGTGACGGCCCAGCCTAAGCAGGTCAATAGGATGGAGGAAGAGGCCGCCGGTATGAAGCGGCGGTTTTTGACCTCCCTCATTTTCCTGGTGCCTCTCTTCTATATCGCCATGGGCCACATGATGGGCTGGCCTCTGCCCGCCTTTTTCCACGATCCGGGTAACGTGTTTGTGGTGGCGCTGATCCAGTTCCTGCTTACCCTGCCCATTATGTATATCAACGACAAATACTATAAGGTGGGCTTTAAAACGTTGTGGCACCGCTCACCCAACATGGACTCCCTCATCGCGCTGGGATCGGCCGCTGCTGTGATCTACGGTGTGGCCGCCCTGTTCCAGATCGCTTGGGGCCTGGGCCACGGAGATCAGGCCCGGGTGGACAAGTGGTCCATGGATCTGTACTTTGAGTCAGCCGGTATGATCCTTACCCTCATTACCCTGGGCAAGTGGCTGGAGACCCGGTCCAAGGGCAAGACCAGTCAGGCCATTACCCGGCTGATGGATCTGGCCCCTAAAACTGCCGCGGTTCTGCGGAATGGGGCAGAGGTGGAGATCCCGGTGGAAGAGGTAACGATGGGCGACCTGGTGGTGGTGCGTCCCGGCGGCCGCATCCCGGTAGACGGGATCGTGGTGGAAGGGAACTCCTCGGTGGACGAGTCCGCCCTCACCGGCGAGTCCCTGCCGGTGGAGAAAGGGGTCGGCGACCAGGTAGCCGCCGCTACCATCAATAAATCCGGTTACTTTGTCTTCCGGGCCACCCGGGTGGGGGAGGACACCACCCTGGCCCAGATGATCAAATTGGTGGAGGAGGCCTCTGCCTCCAAGGCACCCATTGCCAAACTGGCCGACAAGGTGGCCGGGGTCTTTGTGCCGGTGGTGATTGGCATCGCCCTGGTGACGGCGGTGGTGTGGTTTGTCCTCACCCAGTCCATCGAGTCTGCCCTCACCGCCGGAGTGGCGGTGCTGGTGATCTCCTGCCCCTGCGCCCTGGGCCTGGCCACTCCGGTGGCCATTATGGTGGGTACCGGCAAGGGCGCGGAAAACGGCATCCTCATCAAATCCGCCGAGGCCCTGGAAACCCTCCACACGGTCCGTACCGTGGTGGTGGATAAGACGGGCACCCTGACCCAAGGAAAACCGGCGGTCACCGACTGTATCCCGGCGGAAGGGGTGACGGAGGAGGAACTTCTATGCGTAGCGGCCTCTTTGGAGAAGCCCTCTGAGCATCCACTGGCCGAGGCCATCCTGACCGAGGCGGAGAAGCGAAACATTCCTCTGGCTCCCATCCAGAACTTTGAAGCTCTGTCCGGACGGGGGGTCCGGGGCACGCTCCACGGTGTTCCCGTGCTGGCGGGCAACCGGGCCATGCTGGAGGAGGCGGGCATTTCTCTGGAAAGCTTTGGAGACAGGGGAGAAGCTCTGGCCCAAGGCGGCAAGACCCCGCTGTACTTTGCCGAGCATGGTAAGGTGTTGGGGATTGTAGCTGTGGCCGATCCTCCCAAACCCACCAGTGCCGCAGCCATCCGGGGCTTCCGGGAGCTGGGCATCGACGTGGTTATGCTCACCGGCGACAACCGGCGTACCGCCGAGGCGGTAGGCCGGGAGCTGGGGGTAACCCAGGTCATTGCCGAGGTTCTGCCCCAGGATAAGGAGAAGGTCGTGGCCGATCTCCAGGCCCAGGGGAAGCGGGTGGCCATGATCGGCGACGGCATCAACGACGCCCCCGCGCTGGCCCGGGCCGATGTGGGCATGGCCATCGGGGCGGGCACCGACGTGGCCATCGAGTCGGCCGACGTGGTGCTGATGAAGAGCGACCTGCTGGACGCGGTCACCGCCGTGCGCCTGTCCAAAAAGGTGATTCGCAATATCAAGGAGAACCTGTTCTGGGCCTTTATTTATAACATCATCGGTATCCCGCTGGCCGCCGGCGTGTGGTTCCCCATCACCGGCTGGCAGCTTTCCCCCATGTTCGGCGCTGCCGCCATGAGCCTGAGCTCGGTGTGTGTGGTGTCCAACGCCCTGCGTCTGAAGTTTTTCCGGCCCCTCCATCAGGAGGTGCCGGCGGAGCAAATCGAAACACAGAAAGGAACGAGTACCATGACTAAGACTATGACCATCAACGGAATGATGTGCGCCCACTGCCAGGCCCATGTGGAGAAGGCGCTCAATGCCATCGACGGTGTGACCGCCACTGTGGATCTGGCCGCCAAGACCGCCACCGTTATTCTGAGTAAGGATGTGGCAGACGAGGCATTGAAGAACGCTGTTACGGAAGCAGGCTACGAAGTGGTCTCCATTCGGTGACGAATTATGGCAAAGGAGCGGCAGAAGGCCGCTCCTTTGCCATTTTTACTGGGAGAGGTAGGAAAACAGCGTTGAGAATTTGTAAAAATTGAATGGTTTGTGTAAATTGTGGGTTGCCCTTTTTTCGGGAACAGAGTATAATAAGACCAAGCTCAGGGAGGAGAAACAACGCCGTTGCAGACCGACCTGGGCGATTTGTGTGATATGAAAGGAAGGTAGATCACATTGAAGAAGTCTAAGAAGCTCCTTGCGCTGCTGCTCTCTCTTGCGATGATCGTGGGCCTGGCAGCCTGTGGCGGTGGTGGCGGTACCACCGAGACCCCCAGCGGCAACAGTGAGACTCCCGGCAACGTGGAGACCACTCCCGGCAACACCGAGACCCCCGGCGGCGAGGCTGCCACCGATCCCGACTCCATCCCCGACACCATGACCTCTGAGGACGGCAAGTATCAGGTGGCTTTCGTTACCGACGTGGGCCAGCTGAAGGATAAGTCCTTCAACCAGGGCACCTTCGACGGCGTGAAGCTGTATGCTGCCGCCAACGGCCTGTCCTACAAGTACTATCAGCCCGCCAACGCCAACGAGGCTACCGACGATGACCGCTACGACGCCATGAAGGCTGCCGTGGACGGCGGCGCCGAAGTGGTCGTGTGCGCCGGCTTCCTGCAGGAGGCCGCCCTGCGCAAGGCCGCCATTGACTTCCCCGAAGTTCCCTTCGTGTTCATCGACGGCTATCCTCTGACCGAGGATCCCGAGAATCCCGACAGCCCCATCCTGACCAACGTGGCCGCTATTGCCTTTAAGGAAGAGCAGGCTGGTTACCTGGCCGGCTACGCCGCTGTGAAGGACGGCTTCACCAAGCTGGGCTTCTCCGGCGGCGGCGGCGGCACCAACCCTGCCTGCTGCCGTTTCGGCTACGGCTATGTCCAGGGCGCCAATGACGCCGCCAAGGAACTGGGCACCACTGTTGAGATGAACTACTCCTGGCAGTACGGCGCTACCTTCTCCGGCTCCACCGAGCTGCAGACCATGATCAGCGGTTGGTATGCCAACGGTACTGAGATCGTCTTTGCCTGCGGCGGCTCCATGTTCCAGTCCATCGCCGCTGCCGCTTCCGCCAACGATAAGTATGTCATCGGCGTGGACGTGGACCAGTCCGGCGAGTCTGATTACGTTGTTACCTCCGCCATGAAGGGCCTGTCCGACGCTGTGCAGTGGGCCGTGGGCCACGTCTATGACGGCACCTTCAGCGAGATCGGCGGCGTTGCCACTTCTCTGGGCGTGGAGAACAACTCTGTGGCTCTGCCCACCGCTGACAGCTCCTGGCGGTTCGAGACCTTCACCGTTGAGGAGTACGAGGCTCTGTATCAGCAGATGCTGGACGGCTCCCTGGTGGTGGACGCCGACTATGAGAAGCTGGAGTCCACCGATTGGAGCAACCTGACTCTGAACGTCATCTGATTATCAGTCCATCCGGAGGGCGCCCTGCGGAATTCCGCAGGGCGCTCTTTCTTTTTCCGCAGAAGGAGACTCAGAAATTGGAGAATAGAACAAATTTCTTGAGTTTCTCCTACCGATATTGTATAATAAAAACAACCAACTCACGGAGGAGGGCGGGATAAGGATTATGGAGACTGAGAACATCATTGAGATGCTCCACATTACCAAGGAATTTCCTGGTATCATCGCCAATGACGACATCACCCTCCAGCTGCGCAGAGGAGAGATCCATGCGCTGCTGGGCGAAAACGGCGCGGGAAAATCGACTCTGATGAGCGTGCTTTTCGGCCTGTATCAGCCGGAGGCAGGCGAGATCCGCAAAAATGGCGAGAAAGTAAAGATCAATAACCCCAACGACGCTACGGCGTTGGGCATCGGCATGGTGCACCAGCACTTCAAGCTGATCGACGTATTTACGGTGCTGGACAATATCATTCTGGGCGCGGAGACCACCAAGCTGGGCTTCCTGCAGAAGAAAGAGGCCCGGAAAAAGGTGGAGGAGATCTCCAAGAAATACGGCCTGAGCGTGGATCTGGACGCCAAGGTGGAGGATATCACGGTCGGTATGCAGCAGCGGGTAGAGATTCTGAAAATGCTCTACCGGGACAATGAGATCCTCATTTTTGACGAGCCTACCGCCGTGCTGACTCCTCAGGAGATCGACGAGCTGATGGCCACCATGCGTGAGTTTGCCAAGGAGGGGAAGAGCATCCTCTTCATCTCCCACAAGCTGAACGAGATCATGGCGGTGGCCGATCGGGTCACCGTACTGCGCAAGGGCAAATATGTGGGCACGGTGGATACCAAAGACACCGACAAGCAGTCCCTGTCCAATATGATGGTGGGCCGGCCGGTTCAGCTTCAGGTGGAAAAGACGCCTGCCACGCCCGGCGAGGTGGTGCTTTCTGTCGAAGGGATGACAGTGCCCTCTCATACCCATAAGCGCAATGCGGTCAATGACGTATCTTTCCAGGTCCGCAAGGGTGAAATCGTATGTATTGCGGGCATCGACGGCAACGGCCAGAGCGAACTGGTATACGGTCTTGCCGGTTTGGAGAAGTGCAGCGGCGGTTCCATCCAGCTGTGCGGAAAGGAAATCAGTCACTGCTCCATTCATCAGCGTGGGGAGAACATGAGCCACATTCCTGAGGACCGGCATAAGCACGGCCTGGTGCTGGACTTTACCCTGGAGCAGAACATGGTACTCCAGCGGTTCCGGGAGCCCAGATTCCAGCACCTGGGATTTATCAAGAGAGGCGAGGTACGCAAGTATGCCGAGGCCCTGATTGAGCAGTATGATGTGCGTTCTGGCCAGGGACCGGTGACCATTGCCCGGTCTATGTCGGGCGGTAACCAGCAGAAGGCCATCATTGCCCGGGAAGTGGATCGGGACAAGCCCCTGCTGATTGCGGTGCAGCCCACCCGCGGCCTGGACGTGGGCGCCATCGAGTATATCCACAAGCAGCTGGTGGCTGAGCGGGACAAGGGCCGTGCTGTGTTGTTGGTCTCCCTGGAGCTGGACGAGGTTATGAGTCTTTCCGACCGCATCCTGGTTATGTACGAGGGTGAGATCGTGGGTGAGCTTGACCCGAAGACCACCACCGTTCAGGAGCTGGGCCTCTATATGGCCGGCGCCAAGCGGACAGAGAAGGAGGGGAAAGGCGCGTGAAAGAGAGAGGTTCCACCTTACTACAAAAAGAGGGTACCAAATCGGTGCTGGCTTCGCTGATCGCCATCCTCATCGGCCTGGCAGTGGGCGCCATCATCATCCTGATCGTCGGTATCTTCAACCCCAGCTTGGGGATTAAGGGTGCGCTGGAGGGCGTTCAGCTGGTATTCGGCGGCCTGTTCAGCACCGGACGCAGCGCGGCTGGTGCCCTTACGTTCGGATTTAACTCCACCAACATGGGCAATATGCTCTTCCGGGCTACGCCTCTGATCCTCACCGGTCTCTCGGTGGCAGTGGCCTTCAAGACCGGCCTGTTCAACATCGGTGCACCCGGTCAGTATCTGATGGGTACGGCGGCCACTTTGATCCTGGCCCTGTCCATCCCCACCAGCGTGGTGCCTGCTCCCCTGGTGTGGGTGATCGCTTTTGTGGGCGGCTGCCTGGCTGGCGCCATCTGGGGTTGTATCCCCGGCCTGGTCAAGGCCTTCCTCAACATCAACGAGGTGCTGGCCTGTATCATGACCAACTGGATCGCCGCCAACCTGGTAACCTGGCTGTTTGACAACGGCAGTCTGTTTGCCAACCTCCAGAACCATGTGGAGAACACCAAGACGGCCTATATCTATAAGACTTCGTTTAACGGTGTGCAGACGGCCAAGCTGGGGCTGGACAAGATCTTCCCCGGCTCCCAGGTCAACGGCGGCATTGTGGTGGCGATCATCATTGCCATCCTGATCTTTATCCTTATGACCAAGACCACCCTGGGCTACCAGCTGAAGGCCTGCGGCGCCAACCGCCATGCCGCCCGGTATGCGGGTATTGCGGACAAGCGCAATATCGTGCTGTCTATGGCCATTGCCGGCGCCCTGTCCGGTGCTGCTGCCTCCCTGTACTACCTGTCCGGCAACACTGAGTTCTACTGGACCTCGGCTTACCAGACGCTGCCCGCCACCGGCTTTAACGGTATCCCCGTGGCCCTGCTGGCGGCCAGCCATCCCATCGGCGTCATTTTTGCCGGCTGCTTCATGTCCATGCTGGATATTGTGGGCCTGCAGCTGACCAACCTGACCGCCTACAACGAATATATTACCGACGTAATCATTGCCATCATCGTTTACCTCAGCGCTTTCTCTCTGGTGATCCGGATGCTCATCAGCGGCCATAAGAAGCGTAAGAATGCCAAGGTGCAGACGGTGGCCGCAACCACAGAGCCGCTTCCGGCGGATACACCGCCAGATACGCCGCCGGACACGCCCCCGGACAGCGCCGCTGTGGAGGAAGGAGGCGGTGAAGCATGACGTTCCTCATTCAGCAGACTTTGATCTATGCCGTGCCTCTGATGATCGTGGCACTGGCCGGCGTGTTCGCCGAGCGCAGCGGTATCATCAACCTGGCCCTTGAAGGTATTATGATCTTCGGTGCCTTTGCTGGCGTACTGTTTGTGCGGCTGATGCAGCAGGCTGGCTTCTATGTAGATGCCAAGGCTGCCGGTGACTGGGTAGCCCTCCAGGGCTTTATGATCCTGGCTATGGTAGTTGCCGCGGTGCTGGGCGCCATTTTCTCCCTGCTGCTCTCCTTCGCATCTGTGAATCTGAAGGCAGACCAGACCATCGGCGGTACCGCTCTGAACCTGCTGGCTCCCGCCCTGGTGCTCTTCTTCATCCGCATCGTGGCCAACCAGAACACCCTGCAGATGGCGGAGGGCGACGCGGCCAGCTACTTCATGATCAAAAAGAGCTTCTTTGGATACGGACGCAGCGAGGAGATGGGCTTCTTCGGCTCCACCTTCATTGATAAGACCTATCTGGCCACTTATATCTGCATCATCCTGTTTGTCATCCTGTCCATTCTGCTCTACAAGACCCGCTTTGGTCTGCGGCTGCGCTCCTGCGGTGAAAATCCCCAGGCTGCCGACTCTCTGGGCATCAATGTGTACAAGATGCGCTATGCCGGTACCACCATCTCCGGTGCCCTGGCCGGTATGGGCGGCTTTGTGTACGCCCTTACCACCGCCAACTGTGCCTCCACCGGCGAGGTGGCAGGCTTCGGCTTCCTGGCCCTGGCGGTTATGATCTTCGGTAACTGGAAGCCCCTGAATATCGCTGGTGCAGCCCTGCTGTTCGGCTTGTTCAAATGTATCGCCGCTTCTTACACCAGCATCGATATCAACGGTGACGGTGTGTTTATGCTGGCGGAGATCGGTGTCAGCCCCCATTTGTACCGGATGCTGCCCTACCTGATTACCCTGATCGTACTGGCCTTTACTTCCAAGAAGTCCAGAGCGCCCAAGGCAGAGGGTATTCCCTACGACAAGGGACAGCGGTAAATCACACACAGACGAAAGGGGCCATCCGGCCCCTTTCGTTTTGCATATTGGAAAAAGGAGAGATAAAACATGGTTACGATGGCACAACGGATCGAGGCCCTGCGGGACGAGGCGGGCCTGTCCCGCCCCGCCCTGGCGTCAGCCTTGGGTTTTCCCAAAAACGCCATTGAAAAGTTTGAGACTGGCCGGGCTACGCCTACCAAAGACCAGCAGGAGAAGATGGCGGCCTATTTTGGCGTGTCGCTGTTCTACCTGCGGGGGGAGAGCGGGGACCGCACTCGCCAGGAGGACTGGATGAGCGGCGGCCTGACCGCCGCAGAGGAGGAGCCGGTATATCGCCCCGCGCCGGTCAAGCGGCCCAAGGCGGAGTCGGCATCCAGCGGCGGCGGCGCTACCATGCTGGATGCCCTCTTCTCCAGCAAACAGGCCAAGGATCAGTTCAAGGCCATGGTGCTGGAGGTTCTTCGGTCTCCGGAGGGACAAGAGGTCATTGCCCAGGCGGTGTGGAAGGAACTGGCCAAACGCCGCTGACAGGTTTCCACAGGCTGGAGAATGTGATATAATGTCAAAAAGCGCCGCCGCCGGCCGCGCATAGAACAGGGAGGTACTGCAATGAAGCAGGACATGATTCTGATCCTGGACCTTGGCAGCAAGGAGAACGCCAAAATTGCCCGTGAGGTTCGGGCGCTGGGTGTTTACAGTGAGATTCATCCCCATGACATTACCCTGGCAGAGGTTCAAGCTTTGCCCAATGTGAAGGGCATCATTCTCAACGGCGGTCCCAACCGGGTGGTGGACGGCGTGGAGATTGACGTTTCCAAGGAGATTTATAACTGTGAGCTGCCGGTATTGATGGTCGACCACAAGGGGGATGCCCCCTGGCCTGAGGATGACGAGGCCCGGAAACAGGCCCTGTCCAACTTCGTCTTTGGCGTGTGCGGTGCCGAGGCCAACTGGAATATGGACAACTTTATTGCCGACCAAATCGAGCTGATCCGTCGACAGGTGGGGGATAAAAAGGTTTTGCTGGCCTTGTCCGGCGGCGTGGACTCCTCGGTGGTGGCCGCCCTGCTTATCAAGGCCATCGGCAAGCAGCTCACCTGCGTTCACGTCAACCACGGCCTGCTCCGCAAGGGCGAGCCGGAGCAGGTGATCCAAGTATTCCGCCATGAGATGGATGCCAACCTGATCTATGTGGACGCAGTGGACCGGTTCCTGGACAAGCTGGCCGGGGTAGCTGATCCGGAGCAGAAGCGTAAGATCATCGGCGGTGAGTTTATCCGGGTGTTTGAGGAAGAGGCCCGGAAGCTGGAAGGCATCTCCTTCCTGGGCCAGGGCACCATCTATCCCGATATTATTGAGTCGGGCACCAAGACAGTGAAAGCGGTGAAGAGCCACCACAACGTAGGCGGCCTGCCGGAGGACCTGGACTTTGAACTGGTGGAGCCCCTGAAGATGCTCTTCAAGGACGAGGTGCGTGCCTGCGGCAAGGCCCTGGGCCTGCCCGACAACATGGTCTACCGCCAGCCCTTCCCCGGCCCCGGCCTTGGGGTGCGGTGCCTGGGTGCCATTACCCGTGACCGTCTGGAGGCGGTGCGGGAGTCGGACGCAATCCTGCGGGAGGAGTTTGCCAAAAACGGTCTGGAGGGCAAGGTTTGGCAGTATTTTACCGCTATTCCCGATATCAAGAGCGTGGGCGTCCGGGATGGCAAGCGGGCTGACGAGTGGCCGGTTATCATCCGTGCGGTGAATACGGTGGATGCTATGACCGCCACGGTGGAGGATGTGCCTTTTGCCCTGCTGCAGCACATCACCCACCGGATCACCCATGAGGTGCCGGGCGTCAACCGTGTACTCTATGATCTGACGCCGAAGCCCACGGGAACCATTGAATGGGAATAAGGTGCAAGAGCCCTGAAACCATTGAAAACACAGGCTTTTTGGCCTGTCACTTTGCCTGACGATACTGAAATGATACTAACGGTATCGGCCTGATACAATCGGGTATTATTGCAAAGGACAAGCGAACAGCCCTGCTGAACGACAAATTCAGCAGGGCTGTTTTGCTTGTCCTTATTTTTATTTGCGCCAGTCCACGTAATGGGTGGAATCGGCGCAGCGGTCAGAAGTATCAGGCCAGTTGATCTTCCAGGCAAAGTATTGGTCGTGGGTGATCTCGCCGTATGCCAGCTGCCGCTGGCGCAAAAGCCATTCCCGCAAAAAATCTCCCACAAGCTCCCCGTCAAAGTACATCCCCACAGGTGGATAGACAGGCCAGTTTTTCCCGTCCTCATACCGGGCGACCGGCTCGTTCTCTGTTTCTCTGTCACCGGGGTACCGCTCCAGCTGGAACAGGTGGATATAGCCTGGAAAATCCTCCTCCAACCAGAGCAGACGATAGATGAAAGCATCCAAAGAATCAGGGACCGGATCATAAAAATTATGGGGGTTCACATTCAGGGCCCCAGCGATTTCATCCAGCAATTCCGCCTTTGGAACACGGTAATTTGTTTCATACTGGGCAATGCGATTATCTGCCCCACGGGACCCCATACGGAGCATAGAGCCCAGCTCTTTTTGCGTCATACCTCGAAATGTTCTGATTTTTTTGATCTTCTCTCCTACCGTCACACAAATCACCGCCTCTGGGATAGTGTATCGTATGTAGAAGAAAAAAGCAAGTTAATATTAGCAAAAATGCGAAACAGAATCTTGACATTCGCTTAAATGCGAATATATAATGAAAGGGCAAACATTAACAAAAATGCACATATTAAAAAGGAGGTACAACATGAGTAAGGGCTTATTTATCCATGCGGCTGAGGTGGCAGAGGCACTCGGAATATCACGCCCCTATGCCTACAAGCTGGTGCGGGAACTAAACAAAGAGTTGGAGGAAAAGGGGTTTCTGACCATTTCCGGCAAGGTGAGCAGGCGCTACTTTGAGGAGCGGATCTATGGGATGCAGACTAGCAATAAGGAGGAATTGGATGCCAGCGTATAAGGATCAAAAGAAAGGAACCTGGTATGTATCCTTTTACTACCAGGATTGGACCGGAAAGCGGCAGAAGAAGCTGAAACGTGGCTTTCCCACTAAACGGGAGGCACTGGAGTGGGAACGCGGCTTCTTGCAGCAGAAGGCGGCAGATCTGAGCATGACCTTTGAACAATTTGTCGCCCTCTACATAGCTGACATGAAGGGAAGAATCCGGGAAAATACCTGGGGCCCGAAGGAGCATATCATGTATAAAAAATTGGTGCCCTACTTTGGACGCAAAAAAATGTGTGAGATCCAGTCCAAAGATGTGCTCGCCTGGCAAAATGAGATGCTCAGTCACCGGAATAAGAACGGAAAACCCTATTCTCCCGTTTACCTGAAGACCCTCCATAACCAGCTCAGCGCAGTGTTCAACCATGCGGTCAAGCATTACCGCTTGGCAGCCAATCCGGCGGCGCTGGCAGGAAATATGGGCAAAGCCAGGAATGGAGAGATGCAGTTCTGGACAAAGGAGGAGTACCAGAAGTTTGCCCAGGCGGTGATGGACAAGCCACTGTCCTTCTATGCCTTTGAGACACTCTACTGGTGCGGTATCCGAGAGGGTGAACTGCTGGCCTTGACTTCCGAGGATTTTGACTTTGAAAAAGGTACGGTGACTATCAACAAATCTTACCAGAGGATTAAGGGAAGGGATGTAGTGACTGAGCCGAAAACACCAAAAAGCAACCGGGTCATTCAAATGCCTGCGTTTCTGGGGGAAGAGATCCAGGAGCACATCAAGACGCTGTATGGCATAAAGCCCACAGACCGCATTTTCCCGGTGACGAAATCTTACCTCTATCGGGAAATGGTCCGGGGAGCAAAAGCTGCAGGTGTCAAAAAAATACGGATTCATGATTTGAGACATAGCCACATCAGTTTACTGATCGACATGGGCTTTACTGCCCTGGCCATTGCCGATCGGGTGGGACATGAGAGTATCGACATCACCTACCGCTATGCGCATCTCTTTCCCACACGGCAGCAGGAGATGGCGCAAAAATTGAATATGGAAAGGGGCGATTTTTAGTGTCTGCAAAAAAACGGGACAACAAAAACCGGTGGAGGAATGTTACGGTGGCCTTCCGTATGTCCCCGGAGGAGAGCGAGCAGCTCAATACCTTTGTAAAGCTGTCGGGATTAACCAAACAGGAGTACATTATCCGCAGATTGCTGGTCAAGGAAGTGGTGATTCAGGGAAACACCAGGGTGTACAAGGCGTTGCGGGAACAGTTTTCCGAAGTGAAAGGTCAGCTGGAGCGTATTGAGGCCGGAGGCCCCGTGGACCAGGAATTGCTGGACACCATCCGCTTGATGAACACGATTATAGCAGGCATGGGAGAGGTGTCCTATGTTTGAGTATAAAAAAACAGCTGCCCTGAATCCATCTGCGCCAACAGACGGAGGGCAACTGTCCAAAAAGAACGCAATTATTATAACAGAAAGCCCAGCAGAAGGCAATCCATACCCGGAAACTCCCACAGAGGATATTGAAAAACGTCTGCGTGAGTGGGAGCAGATGCAAAGCCCTGACTATCTCCACATGGTTGGAATGGAGGAGCTGATGGATCAGACCTTCCCGGTCAAGGAGCCGGTCATCGATGGTCTGCTATACAAAGGAGTGTACCTCTTTGCCGGAGCACCCAAGATCGGCAAATCCTTTCTGGTGCTCCAGATAGCCTACGCCGTCAGTACGGGACAGGCTATCTGGGGTTACCAGGTACATCGGGGAGCGGTACTTTACCTGGCCCTGGAGGATCAGTACCGGCGGCTCCAGGAGCGCATGGCCCGGATGTTTGGGGTAGACGGCCACGGGGATCTGATGTTGGCGGTGGCGGCCAAGCGGCTGGGCCAGGGATTGGAACAGCAGATGGAGTATTTCCTCAAACGGTATCCCAAAGCTCAGATGATTGTGATTGATACCCTGCAAAAGGTGCGGGAGATGGCTGGAGATCGCTACAGCTATGCCAGTGACTATGAGGTTATCGGCCAGCTGAAAACCTTTGCTGACTTCCACAATATCTGCATTCTCATCGTTCACCACACCAGAAAGCAGCAGGCGGAGGATAGCTTTGAAATGATTTCCGGCACTACCGGCCTGCTGGGATGTGCCGACGGGGCATTTCTGTTACATAAAGAGAAACGTACCGACCGCCGGGCTATTCTGAACATTGTAGGCCGCGACCAGCCCGACCAGCGGCTTCGCCTGCTCCGCAACGAAGAAAATCTGACTTGGATACTGGAGGGGGCAGACTGTGAGCTGTGGAGAGAACCACCTGATCCGCTGTTGGAGCAGGTAGCCCAACTGGTTATGCCGGAGCAGCCGGTGTGGCAGGGAAGCGGTGCGGAAATGCTGGAGAAATTGGGGCTGAAAACCACGGCTAGCAGACTGACCAGGCGGCTCAATGTGCGGGCGGGGCAACTATATTCTACTTATGGAATTGCCTACAAGAATATAAGAGATAGGGCTGGCAGTCATATCACATTGACATTAAAAAACGAGCCTGTGTGACGCAAGTGACGCTTGTGACGCTAAAAGTGGGTACTGTTTTTTTGCGTCACTTGCGTCACAAGCGTCACAGAAGCCTGAATTATGGAAAAGGAGGATGAAAACCATGTCCTTTCTGGAGCAGTTGTTTTTCGGCAACGTAGATCCCCAATGTCGGGAAAGTCTCCATCCCAAAGCTATGCGGAAGGCGCAGCAGACTCTCAGCAGCCTGGAGCAGACCCTGATGGATCAGCTGCCCACACCCCAGATGGAACTCTTTGTGCAGTATACCGATGCCTGGGGAACCTTAAATGCACAGAGCGATCTGGACTGCTTTGTGTGTGGTTTCCGCCTAGGAGCCCAGATGGCGCTGGATGCCTTTAAAAACGATTAGGAGGATTGATGATATGGAAATGACCTATACCGAAGTGGATGGCTATTTCTACCCTGGTTTGACTTTGCCGGATGCAGAGGAACATCGACCCCTGGGCAAGTACGGGCTGCTGTGGAAAACCTATCTGAAGCGGCACCGGCCCATGATGTATGACCGGCTGCTGCTGGTCGGGAAACTGGATGTACACCTCCGGAAAATCGACGCTCTGGCTGCGGAGCAGGTAGACCGGATCATTGCCGACCTGGCCGCAAAAGAGGGCGTGGACGAGCAGCTCAAAGCCGCCGATCAGCTGCGCTGGGTGGGGCTAATGAATAGCTTCAAAGCCGCCGCAGAGGAGCAAGTTTTGAGAGAAATTGTGTACGGATAATTTCTCGCTTCCATACATTCTTTTCTCGGCTGGGTAAAGACCCACAGCGGCTGTGCCGCTGTTTTTGCAAGCATCGCATTTTTGTACAAAAACGCACTTGTCAGGGGATACCCCTGAAGCCCCAGTGCATAGCAACAGGAAAGAGGTGAGTATTTTTGCATCAGCTGCACGTGATGCTCAGTGAGAAAGATTATACCCATTTAAAGGAGCAGCAACGGCGCAGTGGCCTCTCTGCCAGTGCATTGATCCGTTCCTTACTGGCTGACCTGGAGATCAAGGAGCGTCCCACTGAAATGGTCATGCAGGTTTGCCGGGAACTAGGCCTTGTTTTAAAAATTGCAGAGTATTGCATCATTTCAACAAAATGGCGATAGCGCCAATGTAAACGAAGGCAAGGAATGAGGAGTCGAGCTTATCATAGCGGGTGAAAATCC